>JBKJSR010000294.1:0-10139 GCA_046594355.1 Bryobacter sp. | reverse complement strand
CGAAGCGCTATCGACCTGCTGGAGGGCATGGAGCGCCTCCATATCGTCGAGGGCAAGCTCGACCTGTTCAATTTCGTCGGCCTTGATCAGATCAGCTTGCTGGGGCAGATCGGCTGCGCCGGGTGTGCGCGTTAGAAAAATCGCCAGTGCAATGGTAGCGAGAGCGATCACGAATATGGGTTTCCAGCCCCAGGGCGTGTCAGAGAATTGGGCGGGAATCAGTTGCCGCCACCAGGGTTTGGGGCTCGTTTCTTCAGCGCGGCTGCGGGCAAAGAGTTTGCGGTCGAAACCAAGACTGAGTTCGGGGGCGTGCCAGTTGGAAAGCGATTCATCGACGAGCTTTTGCATTGCAACCATCTCGCGGCAGTGGTCGCAGGCAATGATGTGGCGTGCGTAGGTACGGGCGGTTTCTGGATCGAGGGACGCCGCACAATAGCCGAGGAGCAATTCTTCTTGTTCCTGGTTGTTTAAGATGCAATTCATGGTGTGCTCCTTCATGTTGCTTTCTGCC
Organism: Bryobacter sp.; assembly: GCA_046594355.1. Taxonomy (GTDB): domain Bacteria; phylum Acidobacteriota; class Terriglobia; order Bryobacterales; family Bryobacteraceae; genus Bryobacter. The sequence continues at coordinate 9,628 of JBKJSR010000294.1, read as the reverse complement.
CGCTTCCGCCGGGGCTAAAGTGACGCAGACGAAGGCGGAGTGCCTCATATGCCCGGAAGAGCAGGCTTTTTACAGCCGACTCGGAGCAACCAAGGACGGCCGCGATCTGCGAGTATTCCATATCCTGATATTTGTGCATGAGCACGGCACCGCGCTGTTTCTCGGGCAACTGTTCGATGGCCTGACGGATTTCTCCAAGCCGCGCATCGCGCAGCAGACGTTCTTCGATATTGGCGCCGCGGTCGGCGAGTTGCCGGGGAGAAGCGTCTTCCTGCTTTTCGTCAATCGAATCGTGCAGCTTGTCTTTGCGGCGGTCGCGGACATGATTGAGCGCGAGGTGAGTTGTGATACGAAAGAGCCAGGTTGTGAACTTGGCGGTAGGTTCATAACTCCTGCGGCTGCGGTAAACACGCAGGAAAACTTCCTGGGCTAGTTCTTCGGCGATGGCCTGATTCTGAATCATACGGTAAAGGAAATGGATGACCGAGTTGCGGTGTTTTTCGAGCAGGATGACAAAGGACGGCTCATCGCCTTCGCGTACGCGTAACATCAATTCTGCATCCCGTTCGAGGCTAGCCACTGGCGTCACACTCTCTCAAACCCTATGAAAGCGCAAAGGTTTCGCAGAACTGGCAGGATTTTAAGCTCCATCGCGGGGTTTGAGGTAGCTGTCGAGGTCGAGACCTGGTTCCGGGTGGGTGGAACGGAATTTCTCTTCGAGGCGATGGGTCAGGGTTTGAACCAGGGCCGGGTATTGTTTGGCGACGTTGCGGAATTCGCCGGGGTCCTGGCGGCGGTTGTAGAGGCGTATGATGCGGCCTGGGGTTGGGTTTTCAGTGAGGTAGCCGTCGGTGCGCTTACGAAGGCCTGTAGTGTAGATCAGCTTCCATTGCTCCCAGATGAGGCAGGCTTCTTCGTTTTCGAGGTAAATGCTGAAGATGTCTTCGCGGGGCGGGGCAGTGAAGAGGTCGCGGCCGTGAGTTTTTGGGAGGCTATTCTTTAGGCCGAGCAGGCGGGTTAGGGTGGGCGCGACGTCGACGGATTCGGTGGGGCGGGCGATGGTTTTGCCGGCTGAGATTTTGCCTGGATGGCGAAAGATGAGCGGCACATGCATGGCGGGCTGGTAGAAGCAGTGTTTTTCGAAGCGGCCGTGCTGGCCGAGAGAATAGCCGTGGTCGGCCATGTAGACGACTACAGTGTTTTCGTCGAGGCCGAGGGCTTTGAGGTGGTCTATCATGCGGCCCATGTTGCGATCGAGGAAGGTGACGCTGGAATAGTAGGCGGCGATGATGCCCTGCTTTTCGAGCGGGGTTAAGTCTTTAAAAATGAACGGAATTTGCCAGTTGTCTTCAGGTCCGACTTTAGGTACAGAGAAGGAATTTGGGGAGTAACGCGGTTGGTCTTCGGTTGGGAAATGGAAGGGGGAATGTGGTTCCTGGATACTGAGCCACATGGCGAAGGGGGCATCCTTGTGCGCGGTGAGCCAGTTTTTGGCTTGGGTAAGCTGCCAGGAAGAACGCATCTCTTCGTCGCGGAAGGGGAGGGATTGATTTGCGGAGTTGAGCCAGGTTGAGGCTGGGTCCACAAAGGGCTTCCAGGGCGGGGCAGGGCGACCGATGGCTTGTTGCCAACCCCTGTTGATTCGGTCTTCGGTAAAGGCAGTGGCGAAGCCGTGCATGCCATCTCTGCCAGGAGCGTTGAAGTGCATCTTGCCGAAGGTGGCGGTCTGGTAGCCTTCTGCGGTAAGGAGGTCGGCGAGGGTGGTTTTGTCTTCGGAGAGCGGAGTCTTTAGAGTGGTAACTCCGGCAGCGTGCGGGTAGAGGCCGGTGAGGATGGATTGACGGGAGGGAGTGCAGACGGGGGAGTTGCAGTAGTTGGCGGCGAAGCGGGTGCCTTGGGCGGAGAGGCGGTCGAGATTGGGAGTATGGGCGAGCTTGTTGCCTTGTGCACCGAGGACATAGCCGGCGTGGTCGTCGGCGATGAGGAAGAGAAGATTGGGTTTTTGTTGCGCCATCGGCTATCGTAGATCCTACATGAGAATTATCCTGGTTGGTCTTCTAGTTGCGCTGACAATTTTGGGGCAGAGCCCACGCACGCGGGAAGTGGATGAATTGAACTGGATGGAGTTCAAAGACTTGGTGCCCGGAAAGATCACGACAGTGCTGATCCCGACGGGGACTCTCGAAGCGCATGGCGTCACGCACAATGGGGCGGATAACACGGTTCCGACGGCGATCGCGCGGCGGATTGCACCGGGGTTGAATGCGCTGGTGGCTCCGACTTTGAACTACGGAATCACGGGGAGTCTGGATGCGTTTGCGGGCGGAATCACGATTAGCGACGAGGCCTATCGGCTTTTTGTGCGAGATCTGTTGCGCGGATTTGCGCGGCACGGGATGAAGAATCTGATCATTGTCAACGGGCATGGCGGCAACACTGCGGCGCTGAACGCGGTGGCGGAAGAAGTGGGGCGGAGCGAACGCGTAAGGACTCTGATTGTGAACTGGTGGACTTATTGCGGGGACCTGACCTTGAAGGTGTTTGGCGAAGATGGCGGCCATGCAGGCTGGAATGAGACGGCGATGGTGCAGGCGACGCATCCGCAACTGGTGCGCAAGGAAATGTATAGTGACCAAATGGCGACGGCACGGCCGACTCCGGGAAGCTGGACGGCTTACCCTTTTCCGAGTTCGATTATTTTGTATCAGCCGAAGCAGGGTTACGTAAAGTTCGACGAAGCGAAGGCGAAGGAGTATTTCAATTCGTGTTCGGACAAAGTGGGAGGGCTGGGAAAAGAAGTGATCGGGAAGTGGGATCTGGCGGGTCTGTATTAGAAGTGACGCATGTTAAGCCCAAAGACTCGTCACTTAACAAACCTTTCCATGCGATTCTGTTTGAGAACAGGAGGCAGGGAGAATGTCGCGAACTGTTGCCACGTTGCCCGCCGGGAGTCGGATTACGGACTACATCAGTTTGGGTGTGGTGGCGAAGACGTTCCCTTTGGATAAGATTCACGCGGCGCTGGCGGCTACGAAGAGGGAGAGTGGAGTTGTCCCCAAAACTGAGACACGAGTTTAGACTCATAAAAATTCTGATAGGAGAATATGAGTCATGTCTGAAACGCGAAGGAAATTCACGCGTGAGTTCAAGGTGGCGGCGATCAAGCGTCTGCAAACGGGAATACCTGTTGGCCGAGTAGCGAGGGAACTGGAAGTGAACCCGACCCAGCTACAAGTGTGGAAGCGGGAGTTCGAGAAGCGGCCTAGCTCGGCCTTTTCCGGCGAAGGCCGGAGACGGTTGGAGGAAACGGAGGTGGCTGAGCTCGAACGCAAGGTAGGCCGACAATCCATGGAGATTGATTTTTTAAAAGGCTGCTTGCGACAGATCGAAGAAGTGCGGAAGTCGCAGGTGGAAACAGCCAATCCGCCCTCTGCCGGAAAATCCGGGAAGAACGGGAAAGGGGCAGCCCGATGACGACAGCCAGAATGATCAGCCTGGCAGGACTAAGCCGCGCTACTTACTATCGTTTCGACCCGGAAGTGTCCGCCGCAGTCCAAGACGTCGAGTTGCGGGATGCGATCCAGCGGATCGCGCTGCGGCACCCGGCCTACGGTCGGCCGCGTATCACCGCCGAACTCAAGCGAAAAGACTGGGAGGTGAATCACAAGCGCGTGGGACGGATCCTGCGCGAGGACAACCTGCTGTGCATCCGCAAGAAGAAGTTCCTGTCGACAACGGATTCCAGGCACGGCTTTCGCGTCTACCCAAACCTGACTCGGAAGCTGGTGCCTACGCGCCGCAATCAACTTTGGGTGGCCGACATCACCTACATCCGGCTGGCCGGGGAGTTTGTTTATCTGGCCGTCGTGCTCGATGCGTATTCGCGCCTGGTGATCGGCTGGTCGCTAGAGCGGACGCTGGAGGCCAAGCTGGCGGTGGGAGCTTTGCAAATGGCGATCGACAAGCGGGGCACCCCCGCCGGGTTGATCCATCACTCCGATCGCGGCGTGCAGTACGCCTGCGGCGACTACACGAAATTACTCGGCGACCACAATATCCAGATCAGCATGAGCGCCAAGGGCAATCCCTATGACAACGCCAAGGCCGAGAGCTTCATGAAGACCCTCAAGCATGAGGAAGTTTATCGCGTCGAGTATCGCGATATGGCCGATGCCAGACGCGGGATTCGTCACTTCCTCGAACGCACTTACAACCGCAACCGCTTACACTCGGCATTGGGCTACAAAACGCCAGTGGAGTTCGACGGCTTGCCGACAGCCGGGAAAGTTCCAGCGTGAGTTTTTTAAGGAACTGCGAAGATCTATCAATCCGAGTTCGAAAAGCCGGGGTTCTGGAAGCCCCCCGTTATAGTCATCCAGTCGCCCAGCTCATTCGCTCTGCCGGAAGGTCGCCTCACGATGAATCTCGTCTTGACGAGTCTTCGAGCGGAGATCCCTCGGCAAGTTGCTCTCCAGCAGAGCTCGCTTCCGTCTCTCCGACTATTGCGATTCTGCTAAACCGTTGCCCTTCTGTCCAGCACTCTTTTAGCTGGCCAGAGTACTGTGTCTAAACTTTTGCCTCAATAAAGGGGACAAGTCCAGAGTGTCCGCTATCGAACAGTTAAGTTGCAAGCAGCCATCTTCAGCCTCGGCTATGAAAAGACATAGCAGTCTCTTTTCTCGACTAGCTTCCGCTGCCCTTTTCCTAGATTCTGGCGGGGCCAACCCCAGCTTGGCGAGCAGTTAGTGTGAATCCAGCCATCGCGCTACGAGGAGACTAAGTATCCCAAGCCCAAGTGCATTCCACGCAAAGATGTCGCCAGTCTTTGAGTAAAGCGTGGTCTTGAACGCCGTAGCATATTGAAGCCGCCCGGCAGCCATATGGTAAGGTGGCAACTCATCGATCACCCGGCCTGCAGGGTCAATGCTCGCAGTGAATCCGTCATTAGTCGGACGCAGCAGCCATCGCTCATTTTCTGCCGCCCGCATCCGGGCCAGCATTAAGTGCTGATCGCGAGCAGCAGACTTGCCGAAGTACCCATCGTTAGTGAGGTTCACTAACACTTCCGCGCCTCTCGAAACATAAGCCCGAACATGGTGCGGGAAGGCCGACTCGTAGCATATGAAGACTCCCAGCTTCCCGGCTGGTGTTCCAAAAACTTTGATCTCTGATCCCGGCTGAAAGGTCCCAGCTTCTTGTGATACCTTGCCGACGATCACGTTGAATACAGGTGGAACAAACTCGCCAAAGGGAACAAGGTTCATCTTGTCGTAGGTCCCACCAGGATCGCCAGTTGCCGTCAGAAGTTGTGCTGTGTTGAAGGGATTACCATCCTTGTCAAACCGAACAGTTCCGAACAAAAAAGGTGCCTCGCTGATGCGGGCCAGGCTGGATACTTGATTGCGAAATGCAGCATCCGTCTCATAGTAAAGGCTCGCCGGAACTTCCGGCCAAAGCAGCAAGGATGGTTTGCGGTGTGAGCGGTCTAAAGCGCCATTGAGCGTAATCCGTGCGAGCCTTTCATAGACGTCGTGTATCTGGACATCAGTCATCCGACCGTCTTCCGGAATATTTGGCTGGACGACCAGCGCATTCATGTCTCCAGCCTTGACCTCAGGAAGTCCAGGCAGCAGGTAAAGCACCAACAAGGGCGCACACCATGCGAGCTGCAATCGATCCCAACGCAGATACCAGGAAGCGACTGAAGCCGATAAAAGCGCGAAGACGAAGCTGACCCCATATACCCCAAAAATTGGGGCCAGCTTCATTGGGATGCCCATATCTGTCCCGGCATTCCCAAGCAGTAACCACGTGAAGCCAAGTTCGGCATGGGTGCGCTCAAGTCCAACATACAGCAGGGCCAAGGCTGGAGGAGCCCAACGCACACCAAAGAGGTAGCTTGAAACCGTAGAAAAGACTCCCATGTGCAAACCCTTCGCCATAGTAAACAACACGAAGAGCAGCGTTGCCAGCCACCCGGGCATACCGCCGTGTTGAGCCAGCGTTTCGCGAATCCAGTAGCAGGTACCACCCCATTGCAGAATGCCCGCCAACCACCCCATCAGGAATCGATGCCTAGCTGAGTATTCTTCAGCCGCAGCGATCAGCAATGGTGTCAGGGCAAAGGGTGCAAGAAAGGTCAGGGCCGGAGTCGGCTGAATCAGAACCAGCAACAACCCTGTCGCCGCTGCCAGGATGTATCTAGCTTGAAGCTTCATAGGCTACCAAATCTGCCATGTAGCTCGACCGAACAAAGGGTCCGGCAAACACCGCACGGAATCCAATCGACTCCCCATAGGCCTTCCACTCTTCGTACTCGGCAGGCTCGACGTATCGAGCGACCTTGCGATTGCGACGTGTTGGTTGAAGGTATTGCCCAATAGTTGCGATATCAGCAAGTCCTTCCTGCCGGATGTCTCTCATCAACTGGCGCACTTCTTCATGTGTTTCCCCAAGCCCAACCATCAGTCCAGACTTGGTCAGGATCTCGGGGTGGGACTCCTTGGCGTAACGAATCACCTTCAAGCTCTGCCCGTAATCAGCCTGTGGTCTGACTCGGCTGTAGAGCCGTGAGACTGTCTCCATGTTGTGGTTGTAAACATGCGGACCAGCAGCGAGCACACGTTCTACGGCGGACAGGTCACCGTTGAAATCTGGGGTAAGTGTTTCCACTTGGGCATCGGGCAAAGCTCGGCGTACAGACGCAACAGTGAGTGCCCAATGCGCAGATCCACCATCTGGAAGGTCATCCCGATTCACGCTGGTGAGCACCACATAGCGTAGCCGCATGGTCGCTGCCTGGGCTGCGACATGCTCGGGTTCATCAGCGTCCAAGTCAAAAGGGGTCTTGGCTTTGGGGACGCTGCAGAAGGAACAGCCACGAGTACAAAGGTTTCCGAGGATCATGAATGTGGCTGCACCGCGAGAGAAGCACTCATGGATATTGGGGCATCTTGCCGACTCGCAAACTGTATGAAGTTGAAGACTGCGCAGTTCACGTTTGAGTGCGGTTACGGCCTGGAATTCAGATTGAGGTTTGCGTAAAAAATCAGGCAGCCGGGGATGAGCCGGCTGCTTCTCGATTTGGACGAGCATGTATTTAGTCTAGTAGCTGCGCGGGAAGGGCTTGAATCCAAGCGCATCCAACTCGCCACGAGTCTTGCCTTGCTCCGACTTCTGAATGGGTCCAACAAGAACTCTGAAGATGCTGTCCTTATCCGTTGGTGCAATCCAGATGTCGAAGCCTTTGCCCTTAAGAACCTTGGCCACTACATCAGCCTCTGCGCGGCCAACGGCGGCTACTTGCAGGAAGAGGCTTCCTTTCGGCGGTTCACCGGATTTGGTTGAAGCAGAAGCAGCGGGAGTCGGCTTCGGCTCAGCCTTCTTTTGTTCTGGAGCCTTCGCTAGGGGCTTTTCGACTGGAACTGGTTTCTCAACTACTGGCTCGCCAGCGGCGCTGGACTTTCCGGCGCTCTTATCGATAATGATCGGGCTGGGAGCTGGGCTAGTGTCGGTAGCCTTTCGTGCACTCGCGACCTCAGGTGTGGCTGGCGATGAATTCTTTCCGAGGATGTATCCCATGACAAAGAACACCCCAAGAAGTACAACTACTATAAAGAAAACACTCAGTAATTGGCGGTTGCCAAGGACAAGCTCGAACTCGCCTTCTTCGTTGCGTGGCATATGACTAGGGTATAACGAGCGGCAATCATTTTGGGAAAGAATGTTTCAAGCGATAATTCAAAGATGATGGTTGAAAAGTTGAGGTCATGGATGAAGTCCGGTCAGCCAATGCCCGTTTGCAAATTGGTTGGAATGGACGTAGACCACGTTGAAGAGGGTCTTTCGAGATGTTCTATGGTTGCAGCTTCGCAGCACTGGAATCCATTTGGTACGGTGCACGGGGGTATTCTTTGCGATCTTGCGGATTTGACTATGGGTATGGCATTTTTCACGACTCTGAGTGAAGGTGAAGCATTGGCGACGATCGAATTGAAGATCAACTACTTCCGTCCGGCTCGGGAAGGGAAGCTCAGTGCAGAGGCGAAGGTGTTGCATCGAGGTCGTTCTACTGGCTTTGTGGAATGTGTGGTTACCGACGATGCAGGCAAGCTGATTGTGAAGGCCTCCTCTACCTGCATGGTTGTTCAAGACGAACGGGCGGCGGCGGTGTTTCAATGTTAATCAGAAAGGCAAGAGTCGAAGACGGGGTTGCCATTGCGTCGATTGCAGAGACAGTGCGTTATCGAGCCGAGGACGCGGATCCCTCGAAGGGCTATTTGGTATTTGTTGGAACACCGGAGGAGTACTCACGCCGTCTTGAAGGAAACGATTCCAGCTATGTTGCTGAGATTGACGGTAAGGTGGTGGGGTTCCTGCTTACGACAACGTGTTCTGAGGACACCGCTACTCACATAGCAAGTTCACTGATCTTCAGCGACAATGCGCTGCTGATCGACCAGATTGGCGTATTGCCGGAGGTCCGAGCTGCCGCTTCCATGTTTGCCTTGATGGTTGCCGAGGTTGAGCCCAAGCGGATGACGGCCTGTATTATGCATGGGCCACTGTTTAATCAGCGCAGTGTTGGATTTTTTAAAGGCAAATGCGGCTTCCAGTGCATCGGGGAATATGCAGAAGGAGATGGATTCACTTGGGGAGTATATGAATGGTTGGGCTAGCGTTCACGGGACCTCTTCCGGGCTTGTTGCTCTTCTCGTTCTTCATCATCCACGTCGATTGACAAGGGTGAGAAGGCAGTGTTTTTAGGGGCGGGGTAGGGAATGTTCCAGCCCTTAATTTGACCCCAGACGATGCGATTGAGCTTTTCGGTTGGGGCGGCGTCAGGGACATTGAAGTTCATTTTTGCGGAGTCGATTGCGGCCTTGCGGGCGGGCCCGTTTAGGGCACTCACCTTTGGGTTTGTTTCGTACAAGTCCTGTTTGGGGATCTCTGCAGTGAAGGGGGTCGCGTCTAGCTTGGTGGTGAAGCTGTTGCGCATGTCGTGAGCGATCAGATCGAAGAGCGACATGGTGGGAAGGCCGAGGATGAGCTCGATCGACTTGAGTATAGATTGATGTGCATAAAAGGTGGAATCGATGTGGCCGCGGCGGGCATAGGGGCTGGCCACAAAAGCAGTTGTGCGGTGGCCGTCTACATGGTCGACTCCATTTTGGGCATCGTCTTCTACTACGAAGATTGCCATTTTGGCCCAGAATTTGGACTTCGAGAGGCCTTCTACGATTTGGCCGAGAGCGAGGTCGTTGTCGGCAACCATGGCTTTGGGGGTGGAGGCTCCGGGTGAGGCTCCGTTGGTGTGGTTGGAGGGGAGTTGGAGAAGGATGAGGTTAGGGAGTTTGCCTTGCTGCTCGTAACGCTTGAGATCGGCGAGAAAGATCTGGGCGCGGGCGACGTCGGGGATGTTGGTGGAGTAGGCCGGGAAGTTTGTGGCGAGGATCTTGTTCAAGGGTTCGATGGGAGCGACTGTATTCCACATTTTTGTGAAGTTTGCTCCGGCCTTCCAATCCTTCAGCAGCTCTGCGCGGGATTTGCCTGGGGCACGGTGGGAGCCGGCGTACTCTCCGTAGACCTTGACGGATTTGCCTTTGGCGAGGGCGTAGTCCCAGATGAA
>JBKJSR010000042.1:0-2660 GCA_046594355.1 Bryobacter sp. | reverse complement strand
TCAGCCTGCTGCTTAGTGTAAATCGCTGCTTTCGCCGCGAAGATGCCTGCCGCAACGGCGGCAAGAAACGTCAGAATTGAGGTAACGGCTTGTATCCAATCAGGGATCACTCTTTATCCTCATCTTCCGCCACGTCTTGATCGCGAAGTTCATGAGTGAGGTGATTTTTTCCGGTGATGCCCAACTTTGCGAAGACTTGATATAAGTGGCCCTCGACAGTACGTTGTGAAACATTCAGTTCTTTAGCTATTTCCCTGTTAGACAGGCCTCTCTGAGCTAGTTTTGCAACTTGGAGTTCCCTGTTTGTGAGTCGGCTCGAAGTAGACTTCGATGACTTACCTTCGGCTATCCACCAGCGCGCAGCACTACTATCGGTCAAGCCACTCGTGCTCACAAGTAGGCGAGCTAGCGTTTCCGATGGCGACGACGGATCGGGTTGTTTGTTGCGGGTGAGATCGACCTGCATGCTGCGGACCAGGCCGAGGATCTCTCTGATCATGTCGTCTGAAGTTAAGGGAGCAGGCTGGGGAGTAGGACTTGCGGCGTGCAACTCCTGAACCTTTGCGTTGAGTTGGGGCCAATAAAGTTCGAACAGTTCAGCTAAATTTTCAGCGTCTACTTTGACGTTTAGTTCGTTATTCAGAGCGAGGACGAGTTTCCAAATGTCCTCCTTCGTGAAAAGGACGGCATTGAAGACGCCAAGCGGGCCAGCGCTCACTGCATCTCGCCGGTCAAATCCGATAAGTAAAGGCACGACTTTTCGTTCGGTCTCACCATTTTCACCGAGGGCGATCGAAAGCGCACCCGCCTCAAAGTTAATCCACTCAGCAGCGCGATTTTGTGGAGTGATACAAATTATTCCGAAATCCGAGTTCTGTAGCTCACCCGCTATGGTTTGCGACCAGCGCGCTCCGGGGACAATGTCTGCATCGCTCATCCACGGCTCGCTTGCCTGGAGGATCTTCTTGAGCCAGACCTTAAGCAGCAAAGCTACTTGCTTGCTTTCTTCCCCTGACCAGCTGATGAAGATTTTCACGCTTATCCCCCCGTCTTGCTTTATTTCATTACCAATGTAGGCAACTCGACCAGGTTGGGGGCCTTGGCCAGTAATTTCCGGTCGAGGCCCCCGTGCAGATCCTAGAGGTGGTCCTTGTGCCACATCCCAGTAGATGTGTAGTAGGTCTCCGAATAAGGCTGGGTGCTTCCGTTACCGCCCCAGAAGAAACGCTCTTCGCCGTCCCGCGGCTGTTCCTTCCGGTCGTTCACTTCTTGCCCTTGCCCTTCTGGGAGAGTGCGCTCGCAGCCGCAGTCTTTGAGGCGGCGCTAGTACGCCCATCCCTCAAGACCTTGCTGGCGGCGGTTGCTGCTTTACTGCTGGTCTGCCTCTTATTGGCGGCCATTGCTTCTCTCTCTACAGTCCAAACGAGGAGTGACCGCTGATGGACGGGGTAGTGTAACAGGTTGTTGCACGGCCCTACCGCCTGTAATGTGTGGAACATATCCGGCAAAGATATACACATACAAATCACATCCTTCAGGTCCTCAACGAACCTTGCGTCTGTTGAGCCCTATTGGCTGCCTTCTCAGTTTACCGGCTAGTAGGGCGGCAATCCGGGCCTTCGCATGGACATAATGACAAGCTTGTTATTTGCCTGTCCCCAATCCACAGGGCAGGCCGTGCTGCATCCCCGTGATCTCGGGCTTTAGGACTAGTCTGTCCACACCCTGTGGACTAGTTAGACACAGATAAAAACTTTTCCGGCATTCCCCCTCGTCGGCGTGTCGCGGCTCCTGTCTGTCCTCTTTGGCGTACATTTCCGTTTCGTCGGTAGCGTGCGTGCGATCTACGGTAGAGAGCTTGCATACTTTGCTTCTGCCTTTGTCGTACCTACGGTCGCCTCCTGCATCGACCTGGTAGTGCACTGCAGCCGCCAGGTTGCTTCCCGGCTGGGAAGCCTAAGCCTCTGAATGATGGGGAGCGCGGTGTGGGCGGACCTACCCCAACCCGCACCGTTGTTACACTCAGCCGCTACAGCCCGGTACACGTCATGGTTGCACTACCCCTGACGCCGTCACCAAGATCTGTACCCTTCCGCTACTCGCCGGTGAAAATATCTCGTCTGCCTTCGTCGTCCCCACGGTGGCGTCCTGCATCGACCTCGTGGTCCACTGCAGCCGGCACGCCAACGGCCGCCGCCAAGTAACCGAGATCCTTTCCCTCGGCCGGCGGGTGGAAAACGGCATCATCGAATCCTCCATGGTTTTCGCGATGGAGGATGGCCAGCTGCAGCCGCGGGCCAACTCCATGCCCGCGGCGGAGAAGTTTTCCCGAGCAGGGTACGACGTCGCGGCGCTGCTGGAGCCGCGCTGATGGCGCCTCTGTTAGGGGTGCTTGCAGGCGCCGGGCTCTTCCTGATCTGGTGGTCGTTCTGGGAGAAACCGGCCGCGCTGAAGCGCCGCCCGAGGGTCAGCCGCCTCGAGGACCTGCTGGCCTCGGCCGGAATCGAAAGGGTCACCGGGCCGGGCCTTGTCGCCTCCTGCCTGGGCTTAGGCATTTTTGTGGCTCTCATCTTCTTTGTGGTCAGCCGGTCATGGCCGATCTCTGTCTGCTTCGGACTGTTCGGCGCCTGGCTGCCCGTCAGCATTGTCCGGTGGCGGGC
>JBKJSR010000709.1:0-4427 GCA_046594355.1 Bryobacter sp. | reverse complement strand
CTTTGCCAGCATGAATTATGCCGGCAAAGTGAAAGAACATCGCCGCAAAGCCCTTGACGAAGGGCCCTGCCCCAGGAAGCTTTGTAGCCTCGTCAATGACCGCATCGGCCATGACGTCTCCTTTATCCGTCTTATAGATCCTGCTTTGACTTCTCGAGAAAATGTCCTCAGTCTCCGGCTCCCGGATCTGCTTGCCATATTGCGCCATCTTTTCGCTTTCCGAAATCATGCCGTCGATCTTGCCATACGCTTTGGCAAGCTTGCCCGCCCTCTCTTCCATCTCGCCGAATTTCCCCACTACCGTCCCGGCGGCCCCCATGGCGACATCCTTGACCGAGATCGGGTTCGCCGGAATCGAAGCCGCCTTCGCCGCAAATTCGTACACTTTAGTGAAATCGCCTTGTACGAGGCGCGCACCGGCCTTGATGTCTTCGATCCATGTGTTCACATGCGAAGCGGCCTTGAACGCCTTCGCCTTGGGGCTCGAACGGTTTTTCTCTTCCGCTTCGGCGAGAAGACGGGCTTTCAGTTCCGCTTGCTCCTGTCCCTTTTTCTGCTCATTGGATTTCTTGTCGGACGCGGAAGTATGCAACGAGAAACTTACATGCTGGACGGACCACGCCCCACTCGGTTGGCCCCCAAGGTCGAACTGCGCATACACCGTTTTTTGTGGATCGCCCTTGCCGAGCGACATCGTCGTCTCACTTAGAATCGGTTCCAGGTTGGCCATATTCACAAGGAACTTTGCGGCTGGCAATCCGCGAATATTGCGGGGCTGTCCCGTGCTTTTTACCACCTCGGCCATCCACGGCATCAACTGCGATCTCAGCCTATCCTTGTCTTTGGGGATTGGTATGACGCGGGTCTCAAATCGTTTGAGATCCGGCTTCGGGCGCTGGATAGGTAGTGACATGGCGATACTCCTGAATTCCGATCCCCGTCGTGCAGCTCAAGCGAGTTGCACGGCGGCTCTATCGGGGTAATCGGAATTGGGAGGAAGAAGGCGACAGGCAGGCGAAAAAATGTTTATTATTTTTTAAAAGAAGCTGCCACGAGAGCCTTTGCCGCGAGAGTATCGGCATGATCGGGGCCAAGCGCTTTTTCGAGATGCTGGACGGCAAGGCGAAAAGCGGCTCCGGCTTCGTCTGTTTTTCCTTGAGCCGACCAGGCACGTCCGGCGCTGAGGTGGGCGCGGCCCAGATTGCCAGAGAAACTGTTTGGGGCCGCTGCCTGTTTCAAGAGCGCGAGGCCTTTGGTTGCATCTTCGACAGCCTCGGCAACGCGATGCTCGAGCAGGTCGATTTTAGAACGTCGCAACAGAAGCGTTGGAATATAATCCGACCCCTGTCTGCCTGCACTAACCGAAGCTTGTGCGATCGCGAGAGCCCGATTTGCGTACTCGCGTGCGCGGCCAAGATCTCCAACTGCTTCTGCGTTCATAGCTTGTTCGGAGGCGATGGAAGCAAAGGCAATGTGTCCTTCGGGGAGAGCGCGGCGCAGTCGGGGTTCGACTTCGTTGAGCATACCGGCTGCTTGAGCAAAATTGGATTGGTCCCTGTAAATGGAGCCGCGCAAGATCAAGGTCTGATTCACAACCACTTCCTGATTCGCCGCAAGCGCCTTCTCGTAGGCGCGTTCCGCAAATCCGGCGGCTTCGGGCAATCGGCCCAACTCGCGCAGCACTCGTGCGTAATTCACCATGAGCATGGGTGATACGGTCGTGTCGTTGTTGCCGTCGCTACCGATCCCGATGGCACGCCGAAAAATCTTTTCGGCCTCAAGCGGCAGACCGAGCTGGCTGAGGGCCAAAGCCCAGTTGTTGAAGAGGGTTCCGGCGGTTTGCGTGTTGTCCCGCCCAAGGGAGCTGAGCAGTCCGCTGGCGAGCGCGAATGCATCCGACGCCTCACGTTGGCGTCCGGAGACACGATATGCCTCGGCCAACTCCATCGACAACCGCAACTGCAATAAATCCGACTGGAAAGGAGATTGACGCAACACTTCACGAGCCTCTTCGATGCGGGCAATCGCTTCGCCCGATGCGCCTTGTTCGCGGGCGACCTCGCTGCTGCGCAAGAGGCAGAACATTCGGTCGAGAACAAACTGAGGTCCTTTGGGCAATGCGCCAATTGCTTCGGCCAGCAAAGCTTTTGCGCGAGGATGCTCGCCCGCGCGGGCAAGGCTGCTTGCCAAGGCACAAGCGGCCGTTGCACGAGGAGACGCTTCTGCTAGCCCGAGCGAAAGCCTGTAGGCTTCTTCGAGAGAGATCCGGGCCTTGGCGTCCTGATCCTGGCTCCAGTATTGGCGTCCGATCGAGACCAGCAGATCGACGCGAGTGCTGTTCCCCGTACCGTTTTGCCGGGCCACGATCCGCTCGGCCTGGCCCAGCAGCTCATTGACTGTAAATGGCTTGCCGCCAGGCGCGGCGTCGGAAAGTACAAACGAATTCAAGTCATTGATGGCTTCGGCGCGGGCTACCTGACGCCAGGCGAAGTCGCGCTCGGCATTTGCGCGGCGCGCCTCCGTGGCAGTGCCAATCAGCCCCGCAAAAATGGCAATCGCCGCGAGGCAGCCAAGAGCTACCAGCGCACGGTTTCTTCTTATGAACTTTGCCGCCCGGTAGGAGAACGCGTCCGGGCGGGCGGCAATCGGCTGGTGGTTGAGATAGCGCCGCAGGTCATCCGCCATTGCGGCGGCAGAAGGGTAGCGCTCCACCGGTGCTTTCTTCAGGGCCTTGGCGACGATGGTGTCGAGATCGCCGCGCAACATCCGCCGCCGCTCGCTTGTGACCGATGCTTCGGACATACGCGGTGGTTCGGTGTGTACAATCGATTCGACCAAACCGGCGCTCGAATGCGGCCCTGGGCCAATCGGCTTTTGACCGCTGAGCAGCAGATACAGAAGCCCGCCGAGCATATAGACATCGGTTGCGACAGTGACCGCTTCGCCCTTCAACTGCTCCGGGGAAGCGTACTCGGGGGTAAGCACGAGGCCACCTTCGCGGGTCAGAATAGTGGCGTCGGAGGCGCGACCTTCTTCTTCAATCCATTTCGCGATCCCGAAGTCGACAAGCTTCACCTGGCCCTGCTTGTCAACAAGCACATTCGAAGCCTTGATGTCGCGATGGACGATGAGGTTCGCATGAGAATGTTCGACGGCGGACAGCACGTCGAGGCACAAACGGATCCGCTCGTCGATGCCGAGCGAGTGCCGTTCGCAGAACTCATCGATGTGCTCGCCGTCGACATACTCAAGCACTAGAAAAGCCTGGCCTTGCTGGTTAATGCCCGCGTCGAGTAACTCGGCGATATGCGGGTGGGTGAGCCGACCGAGGACATTGCCCTCACGCCGGAATCGTTCTTCCCCGCGACCGGCCAGTGCAATGTTGAGAAACTTAACGGCGGCCCGGCGCTCAAAGCGCCCATCGCTACGCTCTGCCAGCCAAACGGTACCCATGCCGCCTTGTCCAATCTGCGAGAGCAGCGTGTAAGCTCCAGCCGCCTGCCCAGCCTGCGGAGTCTGCATCGGAACCGCAAAGGACCGTTGATCGAGAAAGCCATTCGCCGAGAGAACTTTGTGTTCCTGCAAGAGCGACCGCAGGCCGGCGGCCTGTGATGGATTCCGCCCGGCAAAATCGGCAAGCCATGCCTCGCGATGCTCCTCAGGCAGATCGAGCACTTCGTCGAGATACGGGCTGAGCACTTGCCACAAATCATTGCCGCCGGGAGTCATTGATGACACTCTCTCATAGCTCGGAGCGGATGGAGCGGTATAGGTAGATGCGCGCTTTTTCCCATTGCCGCTGTATCGTTCGTTCGGCCAGATTGTGCATGGTGGCGATTTCCGCAAAAGTGAAGCCGCAGAAAAATTTCAAATCGACCAGCTCGGCGAGTGAGGCATTGGTCTTGGCCAGCTCGTCGAGTGCGTCGCTGATGAGCGTAAGTTCGCGGTCGTTGACTGTATGGTCCGGAACATCCGTGTGAAGAGCCGTTAGCTCAAAGAGGCCGCCCCGCTTTTGAGCTTGGCGGTTGCGTGCGTGGTCGATGATCAGGCCGCGCATTACGCGCGCTGCGTAACCCATGAAGCGGGCGCGGTCGGGAAAGGTGGGGCCGCTACGAGAGGCGATATCGAGGTAGGCTTCGTGCAGTAGCGTGGTGGCACCGAGACTGGCGGCACCCTGGCGGTGGAGTTCCCGTTTGGCAAGGCGGTGCAGCTCGGAGTACAGTTCGGCGAAGATGCCCTGAGCCGCCGAGGCATCGCCTTTTTCCGCCGCGTCGATGAGCAGGGCAATCGTTGGATCGGTGCGGTCCACTATTCTATTGTTCCAGCAATGAAGGCGCAAGGAAAGCTGGGCTTAACTCTCAAGAGGGCGATGTGGGTCTGAGTTAAGGCTGACGCTTCCAGACCAGGACCGCTTTGACCGGCTTATC
>JBKJSR010000555.1:0-2753 GCA_046594355.1 Bryobacter sp. | reverse complement strand
ACAAACAACACTGGCTCCAAAGGTGCTGTCAGCTTTGTTACTGCTGGGAATCAATACGTCACGAACTTCGACACGAGCTTCGGTGGAGGGGTCGGAGCCTCTGCGAGCTTTGCTCGTTCCCTTACATTTACCTTCAACGGCCCGACTAGCGAATTTTTGATCAACTATGCCGGTAGCGCCGCTTCTTCTAATTATTTCGTAGTCGATGGATTGGCTACTCAGTTTGCTCTCAACAGTGTTAACGGTCAAGTAGGCTACGCGGCGGTTGCTGGTGACCCCATTGCTTCTTTCAATTCCGTCACCTTCTTTTTCTTAGCCAGTTCTACCAGCGGCAACACACTGCTCAATGGCGACGAAGTTCAATTCGACAACCTTCGGACCGTCAGTGGAGTAGCGAGCACCGTTCCTAATGATGGTGGTGGTGTTATTCCTGAGCCCTCCACCTACGCCCTGATCGGCGCTGGTCTCCTGGCTCTGGCCTACAACCGCCGCAAGCGATAACTCAGTCAACTTGCAATAGAAAAAGGCCGCCTTCGGGCGGCCTTTTTCTATTGCAACAAGCCGCAGTTGCATATAATGTCAACATGCACAAGGTTCTGTTGGGGCTCCTCCTTTCGCTGTCCACACTTTTTTCGCAAGACGGACCTCAAGTCCTCAAAGAAAACTGCGCTCCCTGCCATGGCGCTACCCCTCTCGTTTCCTCCGGCCTCAATCTCACCGCCCGCGACTTTGCCCTGAAGGGCGGCTCCCGTGGTCCAGCCATCGTTCCCGGCGACGCGCTCTCCAGCAAGGTCTACCGCTTCGCGGCTCACCTAGAAGAGCCGCACATGCCGCCCAATAAGCCGCTAACCGAGCAGCAGTTGAAGATCCTCAAAGAATGGATCGACCAGGGCGCAGCTTGGAAAGATGAAACCACCCTTGTCACTGCTGAAGCCGCTTCCGAAGCCTCAGCCGCTTTGTCGCGCCTCGAGGATCGCCCGATCAAGCCTCAGGAGCGCACCTGGTGGGCCTTCCAAAAGCCCGTCCGGCGCGAATTGCCTACCCAAACCAGAAATCCCGTTGACGCCTTTCTCCGCGCCAAATGGGATCAAAAAGGCCTCATCCCTTCCACTAAAGCCGACCGCCGCACCCTAATCCGCAGAGCCTACCTCGACCTCATCGGCATCCCTCCCACTCGCGAAGAAGTCGCTGCCTTCCTGGCCGATGACAGCCCCAAAGCCTGGGAGAAACTAGTCGATCAATTGCTAGCCTCGCCCCACTACGGCGAACGCTGGGCCCGCCACTGGCTCGACGTCGCAAGATACGCCGACTCCGGCGGCTACGAATACGACCGCGACCGCGACAACGCCTGGCGCTTCCGCGACTATGTCACCAGGAGCTTCAACTCCGACAAGCCCTACGATCTCTTCCTCAAGGAACAAATCGCCGGCGATGAATTTTGGCCCGACTCCCAAGAGGCCCGAATCGCCACCGGCTATCTCCGCCTCGGCCCCGAAAACAATCTCAAGAACGAGCAAACCCGTCTCGACGAACTCGACGATGTAGTCGCCACCACGGCCAATTCGCTCATGGCCATGACCGTTGGTTGCGCACGTTGCCACAACCATAAATTCGACC
Organism: Bryobacter sp.; assembly: GCA_046594355.1. Lineage (GTDB taxonomy): Bacteria > Acidobacteriota > Terriglobia > Bryobacterales > Bryobacteraceae > Bryobacter. Next base: position 1,136 of record JBKJSR010000555.1, on the reverse strand, counting down.
CCATTCCTCAAAAAGACTATTACCGGATGCAGGCGGTCTTTTACCCCACCGTTGCCGAAGAAAAGCCTCTCGTCCCGGAAAGCGAAGTTGCCGCTCACAAAGAAGCAGTCAAGCAAAACCAGGCACTGCAATCGCCGCTCAAAAAAGAGCTCGACGCCCTCATCCAGCCCTATAAAGACGCCTACATCGCCGAAAAGAAGGCATCCCTACCCGATTACATGAAGCAGTCCCTCGCTACCGCCGCCGACCAGCGCAGCGAAGGGCAAAAGCTGAATGTCGCGCAGATCGAAAAGACGCTCATGGGCACACCGGAAACTCTTCCCGATCGCTTCAGCGCCGCCGACAAGGCACGCTACGATAGCCTCCAAAAGCAGATCGTCGGCCTCGTAAAGCAGATGCCTCCACCCCTTGCCACCGCGATGTCGATCACGGAGAAAGGTCCACAGCCGCCGCCCAGTTACTTCCTCCACACTGGCAACCAAAAGGGCTCCGTCATGCAACCCGGTGTGCTGAGCGTCGCTCACGACGGCGAATGGCCTTTCCCCGCCCCACCCGCTGGAGCCAAAACCAGCTTCCGCCGCGCCGGCTTCGCCAACTGGATCACCAGCCGCGACAACCCGCTCACCGCCCGCGTCATGGTCAACCGTCTCTGGCAGCATCACTTCGGCGAAGGCCTCGTTCGTACCCCCAACAATTTCGGCAAGATGGGCGAACGTCCCTCCCACCCCGAACTGCTCGATTGGCTCAGCGTCGAATTTATGGAGAACGGCTGGCACATCAAACCCCTCCATAAGCTCATCCTCATGTCCAGCGCTTACCAACTGGCCAGCGACGACATCCAGTCCAACCTCGAAAAAGACCCGGAAAACCGCCTGCTCTGGCGCATGCCCCGCCGCCGCATTGAAGTCGAAATCCTCCGCGATTCGATCCTCGCCGTCGCCGGCTCACTCGACAAAAGCGTAGGCGGCCCCGCCTTCTTCCCTTACATCGACCCCTCTCTCTTTCAGGCTTCTTCCAAACGCAACTGGGTTGGCAAGCCCGATAACGACCCCGCCACCTGGCGCCGCAGCATCTACGTTTTTTCCAAACGCAGCATCCCGCTGCCCATGTTTGAGGTTTTCGACAAGCCCGACACC
>JBKJSR010000450.1:0-2884 GCA_046594355.1 Bryobacter sp. | reverse complement strand
GCTCGCCTCCGGCCTCACTCTCGAAATCGATTCCAGCCTCATTCCGGCTCTGCCCGGTGCGCTCGCGGCCATCGCCGCCAATGCGATCCCTGGCGGCCTCAACAACAACCGCAACTTTGCCGCCGTCGATGTCCACGTCGAAACTTCCGTTCATCCAGACATCCTCACCCTGCTCTACGACCCTCAAACGAGCGGCGGCCTGCTCATCAGTCTTCCCCCCGAAGATGCCCGCCGCCTGCTTGAATCCATTGAGGCGACGATCATTGGCCAGGCAATTCCGAAAAAGGACAAAGCCCTCTGGGTACTCTAAACTTCAACCCCATCATCGTCGCCCTCGATGTGGAAACCGGCGCACGGGCTCTCCACCTTGTCGACCAGCTTGAGACGAGCGTCGACTTCTACAAGGTCGGCCTGGAGCTATATGCCGCCGAAGGCACTGCCATCGTCAAGGAACTGCTCGCCCGCAACAAGCGCGTCTTTCTCGATCTCAAGTTTCACGACATTCCAGAAACCGTCAAGCGCGCCGTCAGCCGTGCAGCCGATCTCGGCGTCCACCTGCTTACGGTCCATGCTTACCCCCAAGTTATGGCCGCCGCAGTCGCCGGCAAAGCAGACTCCTCCCTCCAAATTCTCGGAGTTACGGTGCTTACCAGCATTGGCGAAAGCGATCTCCCCGATCTCGGCTATCCCGTCGGCACCACAATCGGAGAGTTGGTCCGTCAAAGAGTCAAGCAAGGCATCGCCGTCGGGATCGATGGCTTCGTTTGCTCTCCGCTGGAGGCCAGCGCCGTCCGCAACCTCACCGGCCCCGGAAAAATCCTGGTCACTCCAGGCGTACGCTCCCCCGGAAAAGATTCAGGCGATCAAAAACGCATCGCGACGCCTGCCCAGGCAATCGCCGACGGCGCTACCTATCTGGTCATCGGACGTCAGATCACTCGTGCGGTCGACCCCAAAGCAGAGGCCCTCGCGATTCTTTCCGAGATTTCCACTGCCTAAACCATTCAATTCATTAAATTTTTCTATATTGTCCCGTTTGGGACAAGAAGCTACAGAACGGTTGCAGAACGGCTTCTATTCTGCTAAACCAGTACTAATCGAAATGGAAACCTCCGCTTCGAAAACAGGGGAAAGGAATTTTAAAACAATATGATCAGGACATTGGTCTCGTCTATTCTCGCGCTTAGTCTGGGGTTACCCGCTTACAGCCAATCGCTCACTTCTCTCAACGGCAAAATCATCGATCCAACAGGGGCTAGCGTCCCCGATTCCACAATCGTTCTTACCAACACCGACAACAACACCCGCCGCGAACAGCAATCCGATTCGTCGGGCGATTATGTCTTTGCCGCCCTTCAGCCTGGCAACTACAAGCTGCTCGCCAAGAAATCCGGATTCTCTGACATCTCGGTGCAGCGTATTATCCTCCTCGTGAGCAACCCCTCTACACTCAATCTCACGTTCGAAACGGTCGGCGCAGTCGCCCAGACCATCGAAGTATCGGCCGAGGGAATCCAGCTCAACACCACCGATGCCACAGTTGGTAATGCAGTTGGCACGAGGCCAATCACACAACTTCCGTTTGAAGGACGCCGCGCAGACCGTATTCTCTCTCTACAGCCTGGCATCTCCAGCATCGGTGATTCCGACACTGTCAATGGTGGCTCCAACGTCGCAACAGACCGCGGCGGTGTTGTCAACGGCGGCAAGAGCGATCAGTCCAATCTAACCCTCGACGGTATCGACATCAACAACCAGCAGACCCGCGAACCGTTCAACGGCGCACTCCGCGTCACTCTCGATTCTGTGCAGGAATTCCGCGTCACGACTTCCAACGCAAACGCCGATTCTTCTCGAGGGTCCGGCGCGCAAATCACGCTGATCACGCGCTCTGGCACCAACCAGCTCCATGGTGCAGCCTACTGGTTCGTGCGCAACAAGCTGTTCAATGCAAACACCTTCTTCAACAACCTCACCACAAACGCTGCGGGTCAAGCGCTTCCTACCCCCAAGCTGAATCGCAACACCTACGGCGGCCGCCTTGGTGGCCCCGCGATCAAGAACAGATTATTCTACTTCGCGAACTGGGAAGGCCAGCAGGACCGCCTCGAGCAGTCTGTCATCCGCACCGTTCCGCGTGAGAACTTGCGCAATGGCATCGTTGAATACTTGAACGTCGGCAATACGCGAGTGTCAGTTCCAGGCTCCGAATTGGTCGCCAAGATCGCGGGCGCCGGATCGCTCAATCAGGCTGCACTAAACGTCCTCAAGGCTTACCCGCTGCCCAACGACTTCACCACCGGGGACGGCCTCAACACCGCCGGCTTCCGTTTCAACTCACCCGTGTCGCGCCGATACAATACCTACGTCGCCAAGATCGACTATGTGATCAACGACAGAAACCGCATCTTCGCCCGTGGCCAGTTGCAGAATGATAATGAAGGCGGTGTTCCGCAGTTTCCAGGTCTGGCCCCAAACGCGGTTGACCTCAACAATTCCAAAGGCATTGCTCTCGGCTGGGATTCTACAATTACCAATTCACTGATCTCCTCCACTCGCGCCGGCCTAACCCGCCAGGGCGTGGAAACCTCAGGAATCGGCCAATATGTGGTCACCACGTTCCGCGGTATCGATAGCCCGGTCGGCCTTACCCGGTCGTTCCGGCGTTTCTCTCCCACCTATAACCTCACGCAAGACTTTACTTGGACCAAGGCCAAGCACACCATTCAGTTCGGTGGCAGCTTCCGCATGTTCCTGAACGACCGCGCAAACTACGCCAACAGCTTCTTCAGCTCGGGCATCAATTCGTCGTGGATGACCGGCTCCGGCGCGGTTCTCAGCGCCCCCTGGACCGATGCCGCTCTTGGCAACAACCGCATCAACG
>JBKJSR010000339.1:0-5129 GCA_046594355.1 Bryobacter sp. | reverse complement strand
TCCAAGCTGCGCATCGCCTGCTCCATCCTCGCACTTGCAACGCTCTTCGTCTCGCCCTGGATTTGTGTTGTGTTTGCCGCGGCGGGAGAACTACTCGGTCGTGCACGCTTCTTCGAGACTGCGACCAAAAATAGCGTTGCCTCCACCTTTCTCAAGCCAGGAGGACATTGCTCATGATGCAGGAACTGCGCCGTCGTCTTGGCCTAAACAATCCTTCGCGGCCTACACGAGTCAAACCCGAGAAATGGGTGAGCACCACCTGCGGTTATTGCAGTGTAGGTTGCGGCATGGAGATCGGTGTTCGCGATGGCGTGGCTATTGCTTCCCGTGGCCTCGAACATCATCCTGTCAATCGCGGCAAGCTCTGTCCCAAAGGGTTAGCGGAACACCACATGTTGTCTTCGAGCAACCGCGCAAAGCAGCCTCTCCTTCGCAAATCGGGCCGTCTGGTCGAAGTTGGATGGGACGAAGCCATTGCCGCCCTCGTCTCCAATTTCCGCGCTTGTCAGCAGCACCATGGCAGCGACTCGCTTGGCGTCATCGGTACGGGCCAGTTGCTGACAGAAGAATTTTACGCACTCGGCAAGCTGATCCAACTGGGCTTCGGCTCACGCAACTATTGCGGCAACACTACACTCTGCATGGCCAGCGCGGTTTCAGGCTATAAACGCAGCTTCGGTAGCGATGGCCCTCCCGGAGCCTATGAGGATCTCGAGGCCGCCGAGCTCATCATTCTCATCGGTGCCAACATCGCCGACAATCACCCCATCCTTTGCCAGCACCTCGAAGCCAATCGCAACAAGTATCTGGTCGTTATCGACCCTCGCGTTACAAAAACCGCGATGCTGGCCGATCAGTACATACCTCTCCGCCCGCGCACTGATATCGCCTTGCTCAATGGAATGGCCCATGTGCTGATTCGCGACGGCTTGGTCGATCTTGATTACGTCTCGGCTCACACACATGGCTTTGCAGCTCTCAAGCAGCAGCTTGCCTCTTATGATCCGGAATCCGTTGGGCTCACTACCGGCCTCTCCGCACAGGTGATCATCGATCTCGCACATCGCTATGCCAAAGCGCAATCGGCGTTCATCGGCTGGACCATGGGCGTCAATCATTCCACCCAGGGTGCCGAAACCGTCAGCGTGATCAACAATCTCGCACTACTCACTGGCCACATCGGCAAGCGCGGCTCATCTCCGATGAGCATCACCGGCCAATGCAACGCCATGGGGACCCGCGAACTCGGTTTCACCAGCAGCCTGCCCGGCTATCGCAAGTTTGATAATCCCCAGCATCGCGAAGAGCTCGCCTCCCTCTGGAATATCGATGCCAGCCGTATCCCCGCTACTCGCGGGCTCGCTTACCCCGACATCATCAATGCCGCGGCGGATGGACAAATCAAAGCTCTCTGGATCATCGCCACCAACCCCATGGTGAGTTATCCAAACCGCGCTCAAGTACAACGAGCCTTGGAGCAAGTGGACTTTCTCGTGGTGCAGGATGGCTTTCACCCAACTCCAACTTCCGAGTTGGCCGATCTCGTTCTACCCGCCGCAATCTGGGGTGAAAAAGAAGGCGTTTACACCAACTCCGAACGCCGCGTTAGCAAAGCCAATGCCGCCGTGCCGCCTCCCGGCGAAGCCCGTTCCGACTTCGACATCGTCCTCACCATTGCCCAGGCAATCGGCTGCCGCGAAGAGCTTTTCCCCAACTGGCAAGGCCCACGCGACGCTTTCGAAGAAATGCGCAAAGTAACTGCCGGCCGGCTTTGCGACTACTCCGGCATGACTTATGAGTTGCTTGAGCAACATGGTGGATTGCAATGGCCCTTTCCAGCCGGTAAGCAGGACTTCTCCCCATCGAGACTCTACGCCGATGGCAAATTTGAATTCCCCGATGGCAAGGCCCTTCTGCTGCCCGCAGAATGCGAGCCGTTCCCCGATCCCGTCAACGAAAAGTTTCCTTACGTTCTCAATACAGGGCGTACCGTCGAACACTGGCACACTCGCACAAAAACAGCCGAGGTCGCCATCCTCGAGCGCATGGCTCCCAATGCCTGGCTCGAGATGAATCCTGCCGACGCCCAAATTCCTTCTTTCCGCAATCACGATTTTGTCGACATCCATAGCCGCCGTGGGGTAGTCCGCAATGTGGAATTGCGCCTCACCCAAATCGTCGCTCCGGGCCAAGTATTCATGCCCTTTCACTTCGCCGGGACCAATATCAACGAAGTGACTCAGGATGCCTTCGACCCCATCTCTCGCGAACCGAACTACAAGCAGTGTGCCGTCCGGGTAGAACGCTCTGCAATCCAACCAAACAGGAGATACCAAACATCATGAATCGCCGAAGCTTACTCGGAAACTTATTGGCGGGACTACCCATCGGCTACGCAGGTGCCGTCTATGCGAGCGACGCTCCAGAGACTTCGGAAATGCGCTTTGGCATGATCGCCTTGACCGATTGCGCTTCTATCGTCATGGCTCACGAACTGGGCTACTTCAAGAAGTTCGGCATCAATTCCATCATCTCCAAAGAAGCGAGCTGGGCCGTCATTCGCGACAAGCTGGCGCTCGGCGAAAACCACGCTTCACACATGCTTCTCGGCATGCCCTTTGCGTCTACACTTGGCCTGCTGGGCTCGCCCAAGCGGCCCGTTGTCATCCCGTGGATGTTGAACCGCAATGGTCAGGCCATCACCCTGAGCAATAAGTTCAAGGGCGTACGAACGGCCAAAGATCTCAAGCCCTACGTGGACAAGGCCAAGGCGGCAGGTGAGCAACTTACCTTTGCAATGACTTTCCCTTCCGGTACTCACGCGATGTGGCTTCGCTACTGGCTTGCTTCCGGTGGCATCAATCCAGACAAAGACATTACCCTCATCACGATCCCGCCCCCGCAGATGGTGGCGAATATGAAGATCGGAAAAATGGATGGCTTCTGTGTCGGCGAACCCTGGAATGGGCGCGCCATTACGGATGGCATTGGATTCACGGTAACCACAACCCAGAAAATCTGGCCCGATCACCCGGAGAAAGTTTGTGCCTTTACCGAAGAGTTCGCCGCCAAAAACCCAAAGAGCGTCAAGGCTGCGCTCAAGGCGCTCCATCTTGCAAGCCAGCACATAGACAAGATGAGCAATCGCCCCGCTGTCGCCGAAGTTATCAGCCGTCCCAGCTACATCAACTGCCCCAAGGAAATCATTCTGGATCGTTTGCAAGGCAAGTACGTATACGGTAACGGGATCACCGAGCAGGATCCGAACTACATGATCTTCAGCAATCGAAACTGCAACTTCCCGCAGAGGACTTTCGGCAGTTGGTGGCTCAGCCAGTTCCGGCGTTGGGGAATGGTCAAGCGTGACGTTGCTTACAAACAAGTTGCCGATCAGGTCATGCGCCCCGACATCTATGTCGATGCAATGAAGGAAATGGGCATCCAGACTGCGGTTGCCGACATGGCCCCCGTCAAGCTTATGGACAGCAGCTTCGATCCCAAAAATCCGGAAGGCTACGCCAAAAGCTTCCCGATTCACTCGATGGTTCAAGGATGAAACAAATGAAGCAACTACTACAAAACTTCGCTCTGTCTCTGGTTGGTATCTGCATGATGCTCGTAATCTGGCAGGTGCTTGCCACGAGTGTCGCACCCGATTTGCCCTCTCCGTACAAAACCTGGCAGGAGAGCAAGCTGTATATACTCCAGCCTTGGGAGAAGCGCGGCGAAATGGATCAGGGCATCCTCCGCATGGCTTCCTATAGCCTGCTTCGGGTTGCCAAGGGCTTCTTCCTTGCAGTGCTCATCGGTACGCCCCTGGGCTTCATGCTCGGCTCTTCCACTTTGTTCTTCCGCATGTTCGATCCAACCATCCAGTTGCTTCGCCCCATCTCACCCCTTGCCTGGCTCCCACTTGGACTCATCCTGTTTCGGCAATCGGAACCTGCCGCCTTGTTTACTATCGCGCTCTGCAGCATGTGGCCCACAGTCGTGAACACGATGCAGGGCGTGCGTGCCATACCGCCCGACTATCACAACGTAGCCAAAGTCCTCCGGCTTTCCCCGTGGAAGAAATTTGTGAAAGTGATGCTGCCGGCCACACTGCCCTTCATGTTCACTGGTTTCCGGCTGAGCCTTGGTCTCGCCTGGCTTGTCATCGTCGCTGCTGAAATGCTCACCGGCACCCCGGGCGTCGGCGGCTTCCTCTGGCAGGAATACAACAGCCTCGTCTACTCTCACATCCTGCTTTCGATACTCACCATCGGAATTGTCGGCTTCATTCTCGACCGCCTCATGGGCCTTGCCGAGGCAAAGTTGAGGGTCGCCTGATGAGCAGAATTGAAATCAGGGATCTGGCCAAATCTTATGGCTCGCGGTCTATCCTTTCCGATATCAACTTCACGATGGAAGAAGGCGAGTTCGTTTCGATTGTCGGAGTTTCTGCCAGCGGCAAGACCACACTCATCAAATTGATCTCCGGCCTGTTGCCGCCCGATCGCGGCACGGTTACGATTGCAGGGAAACGCGTTGACGGCTTTCCGGCGGATGCTGCGATCGTGTTTCAGAACTATTCCCTACTGTCCTGGTTGTCGGCACTTGAGAATGTTCGCCTCGCCGTTGAATCCGCTTTTCCCTCCTACACTGCCAGAGAACAAACTGCGCATTCTCAGCGCTATCTCGAAATGGTAGGGCTCGGTAACGCGAGCCTCAAGAAACCTGGGCAGCTCTCAGGCGGGATGCGGCAACGCGTCGCCATTGCCCGCGCTTTCGCCGTCGAGCCTGGCGTGATTTTTCTCGACGAACCATTTGGCGCGCTCGATGCTTTGACGCGGGTCACTTTGCAGCAGGAACTTGCATCTATGTGCAGTGCCGTCACCAAGCCGGTCACCGCGCTCATGATCACCAACAGCGTCGAAGAGGCGGTTCTCCTCTCCGATCGGATCCACGCACTCGGTCGCGGTCCCGGTGCCTCGCTGAGCGCCGGCTTTCCTGTCGCCATCCCCAAGCCGCGTGCGGCAAGTCTGCTTCACGACAAGAAAGCCATTGCGCTCAAGAACCGTATCGGGGAGTTCCTGGCTGCGGGCGCAAAGCCGGCGCGCCTGATGGCTGAGTCGGCCACCCGAAAAGCA
>JBKJSR010000332.1:0-2602 GCA_046594355.1 Bryobacter sp. | reverse complement strand
TACGAAGACGCCATGCAGCGCATGCGGCGCGAGATTCTGGGGGTGGGCGCGGCTTATTCCACCAATGCGGCAACGGGCCGCCTGGAACTGGCTTTGATTGGCGCGGGCAACACGCTTGAAGAAGCGATAGCCGCCATCGGATGGTTGAAAGCGGCGCTCTACGCCCCCAACTGGAGCATCGCCAATCTCAACCGCTTCAAGGACCTCGTCGACCAATCGATCAATGCTCTTCGCGGCACCATGCAGCGCAGCGAAGAGAACTGGGTCAACGGACCGGCCAACGCCTGGACCTATCAGGACGACCCGCTCCTGCTCAGCGTCTCCAGCTTCCACACATCGCTCCTCCATCTCCACCGTCTCCGCTGGCTGCTCGCAGACACGCCGGATGTCGCCGATCGCGAAGCTATCACCGGCTTTCTGCGAGAGATCGAATCGCTCCCCTTGCCGATTGGCAAAGAGACCCTCGATAGCATCATCGCCAAGCTCCAGGACACTGCCCAGCCCCTCGCCAATGAAGCGGCAAAAGACCTGCTCTTCATCGAAAACGAACTGCCCGCCAACTCGCGCGATGCAGACTGGAACTACCTGGTGCGTGTTACTCGGGAAGATTTTCTCGCACCAGCGGATCAGGCCATCGCGGAACTGGAAGAGCTTCGCAAGACTCTCCTAAAGAAGGCGAATGCTCGCCTCCATCTCACCGCATCGCCAGAAAACGCCAGTGCGATCGAGCCGCTGCTCGACGATCTCACCAGCGGCTTGAGCAATGACATACTCTCCATCCCCGGCCCCATGCTGCCGCGCGCCATCGCCCGCCGTGTCATGGCGCGCGAGAAGCTCAAAACCGAGCCCACCTTTGTCGGCTTGCTTGCTCCCAACATGCAGGGCGGCGTGCATCTGCATTCCACAAGGTCGGTCGGCATCCGCGATCTCGACGAAAATTCGGCGTTAGATTTTCTTGCGTTCAAGGTCTTTGGCGGTGCCGGTCCGCACGGAGTTTTCATGAAGACCTGGAGCGCCGGTCTCGCCTATTCCAACGGCCTGCGTTCGAGCGCCGCAGAGGGGCGCAGTAGCTACTACGCCGAGCGCACGCCCGAGCTGCCGCAGACCTTGAAGTTTGTAATCAACGAACTCAAAACCGCCCCCCGCACACAGCCTCTCGCCGAATACACACTCGCGCAAGTCTTTGCCGGCACCCGCGCGGGCAGCAGCTTTGAAAGCCGCACCAGCGCTATGGCCAGCGATCTTGCCGACGGCTGGCCACCTTCCGTGATCCGCGACTTCCGCGCCAACATCCTCAAGCTCCGTTCCAAGCCCGACCTCGACCAGCAGCTTTACAACCGCATGGATGCCGTCTACGCAAAGGTGTTGCCCGGCTACAAAGGCAAGCTTCCGCAGTCGCCGGATTCCACCTACTTTGTGATCGGCCCGGAGAAGCAGCTCGACGCCTGGGAAAAGTATTTGAAGCTCAGCCAGGGCGAAGACGCAAAGCTCTATCGCCTCGTGGCCCGCGACTATTGGGTCATCGTCGAATGACCCGGCGCAAGGTGATCGCGGCCATCCCCGCAATGGTTGCAAGCGCTCAGGACATTCTCGAGAAGACTCCTCCAAAAGCCGATGCGCGCATTCCCTACGACACAGACCCGCTTCAGTTTGGCGACCTCCGCCTGCCCACAGGCAAAGGCCCGCATCCAGTCGCAATCAACATCCACGGCGGCTACTGGCGCGCTGCCTACGATCTCGAGCACAACGGCCATCTTTGCGAGGCCTTGCGCAAAAAAGGCGTTGCCACCTGGTCCATCGAATACCGCCGCATCGGCAACCCCGGCGGCGCTTGGCCCGGCACGCTGGACGACGTAAAAGCCGCCGCAAACTTTCTCGGCAAGCTGCGCAAGAAGCATCGCCTCAACTTGAAGCGAGTGATCGCGATGGGTCACTCCGCTGGCGGCCAACTTGCCCTCTACCTGGGTGCCGAACTACCTTCGCTCACCGGTGTGATCTCGCTCGCGGGAGTTGCCGACCTGCGCCGCGCTCTCGAATTGAAGCTCAGCCGAGAAGTCGTAAAAGACTTTCTCGGCGGCACCCCCGAAGAGGTTCCCGAGCGTTACAAAGCCGCCTCGCCGATGGAACGTCTGCCCCTTAAAATGCCCACCGTGTTGCTCCACGGCGACAAGGACACGATCGTGCCGCTCGAAATTGCCGAGCGTTACTTCGCCGCCGCAAAGAAAACCGGGGGCAAAGTGAAGCTCCAAATATTACCCTCTACAGGCCACTTCGATCTGATCGACCCCTCCAACCCTCAGTGGGCCGCGGTCGAGCGTAACGTGCTGGAAATGCTGCATATCTCCTGAATGCACTGTTCCAGCTCTTCGTCCTTCGTGTAGAAATGCGGCGCGATCCGGATGCCCGCACCCGGACGGTAATCCACCAGAATGTCGCGCCGCAACAACTCCGCAGTCACCTGCTTGCCTTCGGGAACATCGAAGATCACAACACCGCCGCGCTCGAGCGGATTGCTCACTCCGTTAAATGACAGGCCCGCTTCGGCAGCCAATTCCACCAGCCGCTGCGTCTGGCGCAAGCTCTTCTCACGAATCTTCCCGAC
>JBKJSR010000216.1:0-4116 GCA_046594355.1 Bryobacter sp. | reverse complement strand
CGCGAAGATCTCTTCTTTACCGCCCTCGCCAACGAAACTTTTCCGCTCTATCGCAACCTCGGCGGCTTGCTATTCCGCGACGTCACTTACCAGCGCAAACTCGGCAAAGCGACGCTGGGCTACTCTGGCTGGAGTTGCGGTGCCTTCGATTTCGACAACGACGGACGCAAGGACATCTTCACCGCGAACGGCGACGTACAAACCAACACCGCAACTTTCAGCGGACGCACTTCACGGCAGCGCAATCTCCTGCTCCTCAACCGCCCCGATGGCTTCGTCCCGCTACCCCTCGGGGCACCCGGCCTCCACCGTGGCTCGGCCGTAGCCGACTTCGACCGCGACGGCAATCTCGACATCGTCGTCACTCAATTGAACGGCCCTCCCGTTCTGCTCAAAAATCCGGTTCCCAATCACAACCACTGGATCGCTTTCGATGTTCCCCCCGGCACCCTCGTTCGTCTCGGCCAGCAGGTCAACCGGTCCACCACCGCTGTTGGTTATGCCAGTTCCAGCCCAGCCACGGTCCACTTCGGCCTTGGTGCCCAAGCCGTGGTTCCGGAGGTCGAAGTGATCTTTCCCAATGGCAAGCGCAAGCGCCTCGAAAATCTCAAAGCCGGCCGGACGCACGTTGTCGCCGAACCTTAGCCAGCAGCGCCTTGGCGGCTTCAGTGCCCGATGCCGCTAGCTCCGCTTCAGCCTCCGCCAATCGGTCCAGTTGATAGAGAGCCCTGCCATGTTCAAAGCGCAGCAGCCCATGAGCCGGGAACTGTTTCGCTCCCGACGCCAGCGGCGGTAATGCTTCCAACGCCCGGCCTTGCCGCATCAGGTACTGTCCATAGTGCAGCCGTGGCTCAGCGCTAGTGTTTCCATTCCCCTTCACTGCGGCGACAAACAGGGCCTCGGCCGGCTCGCCCAAGGCTTCTGCAACGAGGCCAAGAGCATCGTCGATACGCCATGGAAACTCGTCCCGCAGCCGCGCCTTGCCGAGCGCTTCTCTCGCTGGCAGGTATCGATCCAGCGACAACAGCGCCCGCCCCCACAGGTAGCAGCCATTGCTTTCGCCTCGTTGGCAAGCCTGTTCGAGCGGCGGCAGCGCGGCGGCAAACTCGCCCCGCTCGAGCAGCGGCATCGCCGCCGCGACCTGCCACGCCAATTTAGCCAGGTGCAACACGCAACCACTCTCGCATATCTTTCGCTACACCCGCTCAAACCGTCTTCCATCATTTTTAACTCTCATCGCTCAAACCAGGCCTGAGTCCATGCCGGTTTGCCGATACAATCCCAGAGTGATTCCCGACGTAGCAATGATGGCGGTGATTCTGACATGGGGGATTGTGACATTCCGCCTGGACTCCGTTGTCGCGTCGCCTGCTGAAGTCCATTGCCGCCCTCGCCATGACTGCCGTCATTTCGTTTTTCTTCGGTAGAACTGGGGTCTTCATCGCGTTTGGCATCGCCGCGCTGCCCGTGATTTACATCCATGCGTTCTGACTCCCCCGGATCGTTGACCGTTGCTCCGCGTTCCGGACGAGCACTCCCCCAACGAGAAGGACGGCGACGGGTCCGGCATAACTTGGGTGTTGTCGACAACTTACAGATCACTTCGGAGCGCCGCAGGTGTCCTCCTGCACGCGATCGTCCGGTCGTACTCCGGACGCCAAGACCGGGGCTTCGAGTCGCCGATGATGCTTGGCGGTGATTGGCATGACCACCTACCGCTAGCCGCAAGGCTGAATCGATCCTGTGCAAGGCGCGTCAACTTTCAGATGCGCTGGAATCGACCAACGATGGTCAAGTGGCGAGGCGCGGTCAGCATCTTTGGAACAATCGAAAATTCTCCGTCCGCTTGCAATCCCCAACCTGGCGTCGCGTCGGCATTTAGCTTGGCCTTAACATAGATTCTGCTTTGGCCCCGAATCTGCTTACAAAGGACTGGGATAAAAAAACGGATGTCGGGAACTGAAGTCTCGCCTGCCGCGATAAGCGGTTTCTCCAGGGCTACTCTCTGTCCACTCCCAATCTGAAAGCAGGGGACATTATGCCGACGAAAGACAGACGCCGGGAGACTGTAGCTGCAGCGTGTTTGGAGACGGCTGATTCGACCTGCCGGCGTACCGGAAAGCAAACTGGCCTTCCCTATACAATTGCAATGGCGACGTTGGTTGTCGCCACCTTGACAGTCGCACTTGCCGGATGCGGAACGACGAAGCCGGCGGCGACTGCGAATCCTCCAGCGACCGAGGAAACGTCGGCTATCCTCCTCGCAGAGGGCGAGAAGACATTCCGCTTCGAGACCTTTGGTGACGATCAAGTCTGGACCGACACGCTCCGCCTGCACGAGGTCGTCGAGAAAAGCGTAGACCCAACGACCGCGCTCAAAGTCGGGCTTAAAGTGGACGCGGACGTGCTCCCCGCCGGGCTCCTCGAAAAAGTCGATCTCAAGAGCCCGGCGACTACAGTGGCGCTGCTCAAGATGAACGCCATCGTGGGGCTCCAGGCCACAGTGGACTCGAACAATCACATCACGCGGCTTGGCGTCACCTGCGCTCTCTGTCATTCCACCGTGGACAACTCGGTCATGCCCGGAATCGGCCATCGCAAAGACGGCTGGCCTAACCGGGATTTGAACGTCGGAGCCATCATTGCACTCTCACCCGCGCTATCTGCGGACAAGAAGGCGGTCTACACGTCCTGGGGTCCCGGTAAATACGACCCGCGATACAACCAGGACGGGAAGAACACGCCACTTGTCATCCCGCCCGCGTACGGCCTGACCCATGTCACGAACAACACGTACACGGCGGACGGGTCGATCTCCTATTGGAACGCCTATGTCGCCGTCACCCAGATGGGCGGGAAAGGTAATTTCTCCGATCCGCGGCTCAGGATCGCCGTCACACACTCGCCCGACCTGGTCAGCCCCAAACTCGCGGCGCTGCGCGCTTACCAGCACAGTCTGCCGGTGCCTGCACCTCCGGCAGGAAGTTTCGATGCCGCGATTGCGGAGCGCGGACGCGTGCTGTTTGACCGGGCGTGCGCGAGTTGCCACATTGGCGGAACCGGCACAGATAACAACAGCGGAAAGCTGCACGCGCCAGCGGAGACCGGCGTCGACGGTGTGTACGCGGCGCGCACGGCAAACAAGGCGTATCGCACAACTCCGCTGCGCGCACTGTGGCAGCACCCGCCGTACTTCCACGACGGCAGTGCCGCTTCACTCGCGGACGTCGTGGCGCACTATAACCGGGTTCGTAAGCTGAGTCTCACCGCGATTGAGCAAAAAGACCTCGTCGAATATTTGAAGTCGCTCTAGTCGTCCCGCGCCTTTCTTCGTCAGGCGGCAACGCTTCGGTGCCAATTCCGAGGCCGTTGATGGAACCGGAGAAACTGGAGGGCCGCGATTAATCGACCTTTAAGCCAGCGGCGTGGTAGAGGCCGAGAAAGTTTCGGTTGGTGGCGAACAAAAACCTCCGGCATGAATGGTCTAAACCGATCCGGTGGCAGCAGTTTCTTTTTTGGATTCTAGCCGAAACTTATGCAATGGAGTGGCCACCTACTGTCAAGGATGGTCAGTTCGCCCGTGACTGCGACCTGGACATCGCATTCCTCATCCGTTCGAGCAGCGCTTCCGCCATCTTGAACGCACTGGGCTTGGAGATCCCGCGCGTTCCTCCGGTAGATTCGAGATGCTGTGCTCCTGCTTACGCGAGGCAGCCGGGCTAGATCCGCTTAGCTCATTTCATTCGCTTCCAGTAGGATTTTCAAGCCCATGAGTTTCGCAAGCGCATTATCTACCGAGGTGGAATTCGGCGACATGACTTTCGACTCCAGCACCGTGGCCCAGTGGTCGTAATCTTGGTCCGGCTCAATCGGGCGTTAAGCTCAGGCCCATTTCATCCACTCCCTGGCGTCCAACTCCTTACTTCAGGAAGACAGAAGCATCCAGGCGGAAGTACTCCCCCAGTCGCTTCGCCATATTCCGGCTGATCCGGCGTTTGCCCGTCATCAACTGGCCCACATAAGCACTGCTCCCCACCACCGGGATCAAATCCGCCTGCTTCAGGCCGCGGTGCTCGAGGACGTGCGCGAGGACTTGCGCATGCGTTGCCGTCCTGC
>JBKJSR010000091.1:0-5723 GCA_046594355.1 Bryobacter sp. | reverse complement strand
CAAAATCCAGCACCACCACGGCTATCACCACCGCCAGCCAGCCTGGAATATCAACATTATTCAGCACCCCCCAGCCACGCTCTTCAGCCAGCAAAGCCATGCCCACCGCCGCCATGGGAAACAGCGCACGCACCGCCACAGTGTTGATAAGCACAATGCCCAGGTTGGCGAACCAGCGCATGCCCTTGGCGGTGGTCAACGCGCGGCGCGGCGCCAGCAACTCCGCCACGGCCACCAGGATAAAAACACCCAGGAAAACCCCCAGCCGTATCGCCATTTCATGGCTCATCACAAACTCATTCATAGTGAGCCCCTGACAAAACTATTTTCAAAATGGGCAATCCGCACTAAGGCAAGAGTATCGCCAGGCACAGCGCATGCCCGGTGTTATGTTTCACCGGGTTGTCCTGCGCGTAGCCGCTGCTGCTGAGCAACAGTGCTTCGATGCCGTTTTCAAAATCCCGTTTAGTAAGCACCCCAACTCCCCATGTGCGCTACAATTTGTGATTTAACGATGCTCAATCCTTCTCGCATGCCAAATCCAATGAATTAGCCAATGTTCGCAGGCGCGCGTCCCTTGTCCACAATCGCGCCGAACCATCCAATGTCACCACCGCAAGCAAATGGGCATCGACATAACCGATACCCCGCCCCATAAGGGTGTACCTCTCGATGAAAACGGTGCTTCATCGTCATCGGCCCGCACCACATGGGGCAAATCCTTGAACAGCCTCAGCATCTCGCTGCGGTTGCGGAGATTCCCACAGGCCCGTTCGCCCAACCGTTTAGCAAGGCCGCCAATTCCGTGTCACCAGCGCGCAGGCGACCGATCCAGATTGAGGCATCCACCAGGATCATGCCGGGCCGGACTGGTGGCGAGGAATCGGCTCCAGTTGCGGCTCACTGCCACCCAGCCGCGCCAGTCGCCGGGCGCTTTCGCGCTCGATCAAGGCACGCAGCCCCTCACGGACCAAGACGGCCTTTTCGGTCAGGCCGGTAATGCGTTGGGCCTCAGCCAGCAATTGGTCATCGATATTCAGCGACGTGCGCATGATGAATCACCTCATTAGCCACAATATACATCAAAAAACACATCATTTGATCTCATTTGTCGTGCCATTATGGACGCCTCTAAAATGGGTGCTAAGGCACTGCACAGGATGAGAGCGGTCTAGCTCGTGTTGTCACGCTCGGCCACCGAAGAACTCCCTGCTGGCCACCTGCCCCCCGGCGCCATCAACATTCCGCTGGAAGAGCTGGAACAGCACCTCGTTGCCAGTGGCGGAGGCGGGTAACAGATAATGTAGTCAGTAGTAGTTGTTGGCACTTATACTCACGGCGTGCAGCTGGGCGCCTGCATTTTGCTCCCACGCCCAGAGGGAGCGCGTAACGAGGGTGGCGGGGATGTTCTATTCTAAAAAAGGGATAACAATACCCGGCAAAGCCGCTTTGAATTGATTTAAAATGAATTATAGTCAGAATCAGTTTTGTCCTCCTGATAGAATTTTAAGTATTTTATTGGTGCCTACTTTAAGCTATACCGCTTGACCAACTCCACTGAGACAGTAACCCGCGTGTCCGTAAAAGAAGCTGCCTCCCGAATCAAAATCAACAAACTGCTGGAAATCTCTGGCTGGCGCTTCTTCGCTGATGGTAAATCACCTGCAAACATCCAGCTTGAGCCCAGCGTCACGATCAAATCAACCGATCTTGACGCCCT
This sequence comes from Bryobacter sp., assembly GCA_046594355.1. GTDB lineage: Bacteria > Acidobacteriota > Terriglobia > Bryobacterales > Bryobacteraceae > Bryobacter. The sequence goes on along the minus strand of JBKJSR010000091.1, from coordinate 4,003 downwards.
CGGCGTAAACTTTGAGAAATCATCAAAGGGGTTTATTGATTTTCTTCTTCTTAACGAAAAAGGCTTTCCCTTTATCGTTCTCGAAGCAAAGGCTGAGAACAAAAGTCCTCTTGTGGGTAAAGAGCAGGCCCGCAGATATGCACGTTCTCAGAATTGCCGTTTTGTTATTCTTTCAAACGGCAACCTGCATTATTTTTGGGATCTGGAGCGGGGTAATCCCTATGTCATCACAACCTTCCCAACGCCCACGTCTGTGTTGGGGTATCAGAAAACCATTCCCGATCCCAGGCGTCTTCTCGAAGAGATTGTCGCCGACGACTACGCAGTGCTCACACAGCGCCCCAACTATGCCGCCGAGGCCGCATGGAAGAATGTGGCCGAACGCTCAGGTTTCATTGACGCCAACAGTCTGCGCTTCCTCCGCCCCTATCAACTGAAAGCGATAGTCGCCCTACAAAGCGCCGTCAAAGATGGCAAAGACCGCTTTCTGTTTGAGATGGCCACCGGCACGGGTAAGACGCTCACTTCTGCGGCGGTCATCAAGCTCTTTTTGCGCACGGGTAACGCTCGCCGTGTACTCTTCCTTGTGGATCGACTAGAGCTTGAAGACCAAGCCAGGAAAGCGTTCAACAAGGTGCTCGCCAACGACTACCAAACCGTTATTTACAAAGAAAATCGCGACGACTGGCGCAGGGCTGAAATTGTTGTCACCACCGTCCAGTCATTGCTCTTCAATAACAAATACCAGCAGCTATTTTCGCCGACCGATTTCGATCTGGTGATCTCCGATGAAGCGCACCGTTCGATTGGCGGCAATGCACGCGCCGTTTTCGACTACTTTATCGGCTACAAACTTGGCCTAACCGCCACACCGCGCGATTACCTCAAGAAATTTGAAAAGGCAAAATCCACCACCAGAGACCCACGCGAATTCGAGCGCCGTTTGTTGCTCGACACTTACCGCACCTTCGGCTGCGATGATGGCCAGCCCACGTATCGATATTCGTTACTCGACGGCGTAAAGGACGGCTTTTTAATCAACCCAACCGTCGTGGATGCACGCACGGAGATCACCACTGAACTGCTATCCGAAGAAGGCTTTGTCGTCTCATTCGCCGACGACACGGGCGAGGATCAGCAGGAGAGCTTCAAGCAGCGCGAATTTGAGAAACGCTTCTTTTCGGACGCCACCAACCAGCTTTTCTGTAAAACATTTCTGGAGCATGCGCACCGCGATCCGGTCAGCGGCGAGATTGGCAAATCCATTATCTTTGCCGTCAGTCAGATTCACGCCGCCAAACTTGTGCAGATTTTGAATCTGATGGCGGACATTATGTTCCCCGGCAAATACCAGTCTGACTTTGCCGTGCAAGTCACCTCGCAAATACCTGATGCCCAGCAATTCACCAGCGACTTTACCCATAACCATTTGCTCGGCTCCGCTAATTTTCTGCCCACTTACAAAACCAGCAAGGCCCGCGTATGCGTAACCGTCGGCATGATGACCACTGGCTACGACTGCCCCGACCTACTCAATCTTGGCCTGTTCCGGCCGATCTTTTCGCCCACTGACTTCATTCAGATCAAAGGGCGCGGCACGCGCAAACACAACTTTCTCGAACAACTCTTCGATGAAGAACTCAAGGAGGTTGTTAAAGAACCGCGCAAAACCTCTTATAAGCTTTTTGATTTTTTTGCCAACTGCGAATACTTCGAGGAAGAATTCAACTACGACGAAATTCTAAAACTGCCTAAACCAAAAGGACGGGGCAGCGAAGATACTGCAGGTGAGGGCGGGGTTCAGATTGAGACCTACGATCACCTTGGTGGCGACATCATCTCCTCCATGCGCATTGAGGAGATCACTGCGGAAGGCATGAAAATCGACCGCATGTTCTACGAAAAATTCGAAGACACCCTACGCGATAACGCGACTATTGTGGAGGCGGTCGAAGCAGGCCAGTGGGATCGGGTAATTGATTACGTCAACCGCGAAGTGTTTGATAAGCCGAATGAGTACTACACCCTCGACAAACTGCGCAAAGCCGCCGCCGTGGATCGTCGCCTGACCCTGCGCGAAATTCTGGAAAAGGTCTTCGGCCTCATCCCGCGTTTCAAATCCAAGGATGAATTGCTGGAAGAGGAGTTCGCCAAATTCGTCGCCGACCGCAAGCCCGAAGAAGCTGCGGCCATCCCGGCCATCAAGACTTACTTCAAGGCCTACGTTACCAGCGACCAGATCCGCCACATCATCGAGAGCCGGGATTTCACCGACCTGGCGACCAATCCCTTCTTTTCCACCCGCGACTTCAAGGCCGTGCCAGCCAAATACCGAACCCTTATTCCGGATTACGTCAAGGACTACGTATCTTTGAATCAATTCGCCGCATAAGCCATGAAATCACTTAAGCGTATTTCTAATTGTGGCGAATTCGCCATTTTTAACTCCCTCGAATTCGAGGGGTTTGGAGCCAACCCCCTCGGAGCACCGATGCCATGAGCAAAACCAAAAGGATCACTCTCGATGTTCAAGGAATCGCCATTACGATTCTCGACAAGAACGATCAGGACTATATCTCGCTGACAGACATTGCCCGGTATCGGAATTCACAGGAGCCATTTGCCGTCATCAACAACTGGATGCGCGGTCGTAGCACGATCGAGTTTCTGGGACTTTGGGAAAAACTGAGTAATCCAGGTTTTAAACCTCTCGAATTCGAGAGGTTTAAAAATGAGGCTGGCAGTAACTACTTTGTGCTATCTCCTCAACGATGGATTGCCGCCACACACGCCATTGGCATCACCTCGACATCAGGCCGCTACGGCGGCACGTACGCCCACAAGGACATTGCTTTCGAGTTCGCGACGTGGATTTCATCGGAATTCAAGCTCTACCTCATCAAGGAATTCCAGCGTCTCAAGGACGAAGAGAATGACCGGCTTAATCTTGGGTGGAACCTCCAGCGCACACTCGCCAAAATCAACTATCGTATTCACACCGACGCCATCAAGGAGACGCTGATTCCGCCCGCCATTTCAAAGACGCAAGCGACTGCGATCTACGCCAGCGAGGCCGACCTGCTCAATGTGGCCCTGTTTGGTCAGACTGCCAAACAGTGGCGCGATGCTCACCCGGATGCCGAGGGCAACCTCCGCGACCACGCGCCGCTCGAACAGCTCGTTGTCCTCACCAACCTTGAGAGCCTCAACTCCGTCCTCATCCGTCAGGGTCTTCCCCCGTCGGAGCGATTGCGCAATCTCAACGAAATTGCCATCCGCCAGATGCAGGTATTGATCTCCACATCGGCAATCAAACAACTCAAGGAATAACATGCTCGATACCGCCACCAAACGCCGCATCGACACCGCCCGCGACATTCTCGTCGGCAAAGTGCCCGACCCCAAATCCCAAGTCGAACAAATCACCATCGCGCTCATCTATAAATTCATGGACGACATGGATGCCGAGAGTGAGGAGTTGGGCGGCAAGCGTAAATTCTTCACCGGCGACTTCGCTCGCTACGGCTGGGCCAAGCTGATGAGCGCGGGCATTGGCGGCCATGAATTGATCGGCCGCTACGGTGAAGGTATCACCACCATGCCGCAGAACCCCGGTATTCCGCCGCTGTTTCGCGACATCTTCAAAAATGCCTACCTGCCATATCGCGATCCCGAAACACTCAAGAGCTTTCTCAAGATCATTGATGAATTCAGCTATGACCACTCCGAGCGTCTTGGCGATGCGTTCGAATATCTGCTCTCGGTACTTGGCTCGCAGGGCGATGCCGGGCAGTTCCGTACGCCGCGTCACATCATTGATTTCATGGTTAAGATAATCGCATCCAAAATAGACGAAGTGATTCTTGACCCTGCTTGCGGCACAGCGGGTTTTCTTATTTCGGCATACAAGCACATCCTGCACACCAACACCGACGCCAAGGGCCACAGCAAACTCACCCCCGATGACAAGGGCCGCCTCGCCAAAAACTTTCAGGGCTACGAC
>JBKJSR010000080.1:0-15656 GCA_046594355.1 Bryobacter sp. | reverse complement strand
TCCGGAACTCGGCTACTTCCCGCTCGGCTTTGCGTACAGCCGCCGGCGTCGAAAGGGCTTCCGTAACTGTTTTCCCTTTGCGCTTATGAGTCAGGCGCAGGCTGGGACCATGTCCGGAATCTTCCGGTTGGGCGCAATGACAAGTCGGTTTGCCGCAACGGCGCATCACAGCCACGATGGAGCCAGGGCGTAAGTCGCCAAGCGAGGAAAGGGAGCCGAGCAGATCCGCGCGGCGGGTTTCCAGGTCAGGGAGAGAGTCGGGCATGAGGCCTCCTTCTGGAGGTTTATACTACCTCCAGAAACAGCGCGGGAAAAAAGGAAATTGCGAAATCGTCTTTTTAAAGTCGCGCACCCATTGAAAAGTACCAGCACGCAGCTCTGCTAGACTGCCACAAAGATGGTTTCTTCGCCTCGCCTCACAACAACTCTTTGCGGGATTCCACTATTAAATCCCGTTCTCGCTGCCTCAGGCACTTTTGCCTACGGCATCGAGTTCGCCGATATCCTCGACTTAAATCTTATCGGCGGAATTGTCGTAAAAGGACTCAGTCGTGAGCCCATTGAAGGGAATAAACCGCCGCGGCTATGGGAAACCGCTTCGGGGATGATGAACTCGATCGGACTTCAGAACATTGGGGTAAGGGAATTCATCCGCACGAAATTGCCTCCGCTGGCCAAATACCAGACCAAGATTTTTGCGAACATTTTTGGATATGAGCCGGACGACTATTTTGAGGTGATCCGGGCTCTTGAGGATGCTCCGGGCATTGCCGCCTATGAATTGAACGTATCGTGCCCCAATACGAAGCATGGGGGCATATTTTTCTCATCGGATCCAGCGCTGCTGGGCGAGCTGGTGCGTGAGATCCGCAAGCTGACCAAGCGGCCGTTGATCGTCAAACTTTCGCCGAATGTGGCGAAGATCGAACCGATTGCAAAGGCCGCCGAAGATGCGGGAGCGGATGCGCTTTCTCTCGTGAACACCGTCATTTCTCTGGCGATTGATGCACGTACGCGTAAGCCGCGCATTGGGGCGGGCTTCGGAGGGTTGAGTGGTCCGGCGATTAAGCCGATTGCCTTGCGACTGGTATATGAGGCGGCGCAGGCGGTGAAGATTCCGATTGTTGGCCTGGGCGGGATTGCGACGGGAGAGGACGCGGCGGAGTTTTTTATTGCCGGGGCGAGTGCGGTTCAAGTGGGGACGGCGACGTTCTGGGACCCGGAGGCACCAGCGCGGATTGCGCGCGAGTTGGATCGTTTTTGTGTAGAAGAGAAGGTTGATCGTGTAGGGGACTTAACTTCTACGCTACAGTTTTGAACATGCGCAAAGTCATTTCCACCAACGCGGCCCCGCAGGCCATTGGACCTTATTCGCAGGCGATCGTCCACAACGGGATCGCCTATTTAAGCGGCCAGATTCCACTGGACCCGGCGACGGGGCAACTGGTTGAAGGTGGCATTGAAGAGCAGGCGGTGCGGGTGCTGGAGAATTTGGGAGCAGTGCTACTGGCCTGCGGATCCAGCTATGGGCAGGTGCTCAAAACTTCAATCTTCGTGAAGGACATGAACGACTTTGCGAAAGTGAACGAAGTCTATTCGCGTTACTTTACGGTGGACCCGCCAGCGCGGGCTACGGTACAGGCGGCAAAGCTGCCGCGCGATGTGATGGTTGAGATTGAGGCGATCGCTGCAGTGAGCTAGGGCTTTTTCGCGGGTGCGCTGGGCATGTCGGGGTGCGAGGAGAACTGCTGTTGCGGCGACTTCAACTTGACCTGGATGGTGCGTTCCGTTTCAACAACCTCGTAGGTCTGCCCGTGGGTCTGGTAGTTGCGGGCAATGACCTGCACGAGGATGTCGCCCTGGGGGATAGGAGGGATCTTGACCCAGCCTTCGCTATTGGTGCGCATCTCCCAATTTTTGGTGATCTGCTTGCCGAGCTTGGCGACGCTGCGGCCCTTGATAAAGCGTACGATGACGCTGGCGCGGTCTACGGGCTTGCCGATGTCGTTGGTGACTTCGACCCGCAAGGCGGTCATCGGCGTATCGGCAAAAGCAGGGATGGCGCAAAGGGCGGTCAGCGCAAGAAGTTCACGGCGGGTCTTCATAACTCCAGTTTAGGCTAGGTCGGGGATGAGAAAGTGCACCGGGCGTCCGAGATAAGCGCTGGCGGCTTCTGCGGCGAGGTAGCCGCTGCGTACGGCACCCTCCATGGTTGCGGGCCAGCCGCTTCGGGTCCAGTCCCCGGCGAGAAACAAATTGGGGATGACGGTGCGCGAGAGAGGCCGTTTTACTTCGAGCCCGGGCTTGGCGCGAAAGGTGGCTTTGGCTTCTTTGACGACGTGCGCCTTGACGAGAGTTGCCTGGGCAACGGCGGGGAGGAACTCGATGAGTTCGCGCATGGCGAGATCGATGATCTCCTGACGCGGCATCTTCAACATCGCTTCGGAAGCGCTGACAACGAGCATGAGATAGCGGCCCCCGCCTTTGTTGTAGAACCACTGAATGTTGCGGTCGAGCAGCGTTGCATGAGGCATGGTAGTCACCGGGCGGTCGAACCAAAGGTGTATGCCGGTGATCGAAGAGGGCTCGAAGGCGTTGTAGTCGATGGGAAGTTGGGGAACGAGACGGGCGAGGCGATCGGAGGGGACGGCGCTGATGTAGGCTCTTGCGGCAATCCATTCGCCGCCCACGAGGACGCCTCGCTCGGGGTCGAATTCATCGACGCAGGCACGTTCGCGCTGGACTACATTTTCGATACCGCCTTGGTAGAGCTGGCCGAGTCGCACTTTCGGGATGCCCATCTCATAGGTATCGGAAGCGGCCATAAAGCCAAGCCACATCACCTGAAAGCCATGTGCGGCGGCCATCTGGTCGAGTTCCACATTGATGGCACTGAGGAGTACCTGACGCCAGAAGCGTTCAATCAGACGGGCGGGCTGCTGTTTTTCGTTGAGCCAGTCGAGCATGGAGATTTGATCGAGGTCTTTCCGTGAACGGCGCTCGCGGCGCAGGGCGAGCATGGCGCGGCCGAGAGAGAGTTTTTCACCCAGCGTGAGCCAGGTGGCGCAAAGGAAGCTTTCGGCGAAGTGAAGAGGGGCGGGAAAGATACCCCGGCGAAGCGAAGAGGTGCGTCCGCCGGGTTCCATAAAAAAAAATTCGCGGTGAAATTCGATGCCTTCTACGACGCCCATGCGGCGGTAGAAGTCGAGGAGGTTGACGCAGCATTTGAGCAGGATGTGCTGACAGTTGTCGATCACTTCTTCTTTGCCATCGCCAAGCGGAAGCGGGTAGGAAGTGGCGCGGCCACCGAGAAACGGTTTGGCCTCAAGCAGTTCGACTTGAAATCCTTGGCTCCCGAGGGCGACCGCCGTGGCCAAGCCCGCCAAGCCGCCTCCGATGACGACGGCGTCCTTCATCGGAGTCTTAGGCTTTGACCAGAACCCAGTTCCGTTTGCCCCCACCGCCGGAATCGTTCAGAAGTATGTACGCAATTAAGCCGCACACTGCGTAAAACAAAATGTCCTGGAGAAACGATTCCATGAAGTTTCAGTATGACCTGTAGTAAGCCTGCAAGCAATGGACTCTCACTCCCAATATCCACGATACCAGCCCAGTACTAAGGCTTCAAGAGCGGCCAAAAGCGGAAATGCAAGAGCGGCCCAGAGCCATTTATCCCTCCAGATCAAGTAGCCCTGGGCCAAGAGTATCAACACAATGTATGCGAGAAACTCTTCTAAAGGAAGCAGACACAGCGGGCAGTGTTTCACCCCGGAATGATGAATATTGCATTGCGAAGCGGCCCCAGCCCACAAACTGCGGCAACCGCATTGAAAATAAAGGCCACAGAGGTCGATGAAGAAGACACAAGTAATGGCGGCGAGCAGCAAAAAGCCGCCGGCCTTAAGCGCGGACGGTCGGCTTGGCAAGGAGCCGAATCGCATTTTCAATCAACCTTAGGCCGGCATTATTCTCAAGGGTGAGCATGCTTTCAGGGTGGAACTGGACGGCTTCGATGGGGAGCTCGCGGTGCCGGACGCCCATGATGATGCCGTCTTCGCTTTCAGCGGTGATTTCGAGCTCTGGCGGCAGTGCGCTGCGGCGGGCGTAGAGCGAGTGGTAGCGGCCCGCGTGGAGAGGATTCGGGAGACCCGCGAAGACGCCCAGATTGGTGTGGTTCACCGTCGATTGTTTGCCGTGTACAGGATAGTCGAGCACATCGATCACTCCGCCAAAGGCTTCCACAATTCCCTGCAGGCCGAGGCATACGCCGAAGACGGGGATACCACGCTGAGCGCAATACTGGACGGTCTGGGGGACCTTGAAATCGGCGGGACGCCCAGGTCCGGGTGATATGAGAACCAGAGTGGGATTGACTTCGCCGATGAGAGAGAGGTCAAAGCCGGAGCGGTAAGTGACCACTTCGGCACCAGCCTGGCGGGCATAGTTGGCGAGGGTGTGGATGAAACAGTCGTCGTTGTCGATGAGCATGAGCCGGACGGGAGCGTCCAGTTTGCGGGCGGCGGTAATCGCTGTTTTGGTGTCGGCCTTGGGCGCAAGGGCGCGGAAAAAACTGGTGGCCTTCAATCGCGTCTCGTTCTCTTCGGCGGCCGGCTCTGAATCGTAGAGAAGCGTCGCGCCGGCGGGGTATTTGGCCCAGCCGTCCTTGAGATGGACGGTGCGAATGAGGATACCGGTGTTGATGTCGCCGCTCGAAAGACTGATGAGGCCGATCGCGCCTCCGTACCAGCCGCGAGCAGTTTTTTCGAGGTTTTCGACGGCCTGCGCCGCAGCCTTTTTGGGTGCGCCGATGACAGTGACGGCCCACATGTGAGTGAGGAAAGCATCGAGCGAATCGTACCTGGGATCGAGGGTGCCAATGACGTGATCGACGGTATGGAAGACACCTGCATAGCTTTCGATGAGCCGGCGGCCGATCACTTCCACCGTGCCGGGCAGACAGACGCGGGATTTGTCGTTGCGGTCCACGTCGGTACACATGGTGAGCTCGGACTCTTCTTTGGCCGAGTTGAGGAGCTGTTTGATGTTTTCGGCATCGACGAGAGGGTCGCCGGTGCGTTTGGCGGTACCGGAGATCGGGCAGGTTTCGACACGATCGCCTTCGACGCGAACGAACATTTCCGGCGATGCTCCAACGAGCTGTTCCTCTCCAAACTGGATCAGGAATTCGTAAGGACTGGGGCTGGCGAGCTGAATGCGTTCAAAGAGTTCTGAAGGCTTGTCGGAGTAAGGCGCTGAGAAAGTTTGCCGGAGTACTACTTCGTAGAAATCACCCGCTTTGAAGCCGGCGCGGCAGGTTTCGACCTTCGCCATGTATTCGGCGGGTTCGTGGTCGGCTTCGATGGGACGGGGCTTTCTCTTGACGGGCTTTGCGACCGGGCCGGCTTCGCGAGCGAGACCGACAGTAGTGCTGGTGCCGAGAGTGAATTCGAAGCTCACGCGCTCGATCGTTTCTTTCTTGCGGTCCATCAAATAGATTTCGTCGCAAAGGTAAAGGTGGAGATCCTTAACGCCTTCGCGGGGGAGCTTCAGTTCGATCGGATCGAACTGGAAGAGGAGATCGTAGCCAAAAGCCCCGATCAGGAAGAGGTCTCGGACTTCGGGATTCGCGAATTCCTGCATCAGGCTGCGCAGGATCGAAAACGCGGAGGGTTGCCGCGAGCGTTCTTCTTCGCTAAATAGCTTGGATAGCGACTTGAGCAGGCCGCGCAGAATGGTGGGTTCGCTGGTGAATGCTTCCCAGTGGGGGTGCGTAGAGAGAACGCCTTCCAACATGGCGAGCAGGATCTCGCCGCGCGCATTGAGGGCGCGGAATTCCATGTCGCGACCGCAGGCGATGATTTCGAGAGGTGGAGCGACGCTGGCAAAATCCCAGCGCGAATAGCGCCCAGGATATTCGTACCCGGAGGATAGGAAGACACCGCGCTTTTTGTCGAGTTCGCGAAGCCATTTCACCAGGCCATTGGAGTAGGGGAGCTTGGAGGTGGAACGCGAAACGGCAATTCCGCTGCGGCTTTGGTATTCAATCTGAGGCATCGCTATCTTCGATGATACCGTTCGAGTGAATTTCGCCCGCTCAGTTCGAAAGCGTTACCGGGGAAAGCGAGCTTGCCGCTGTGCGATTCGGCTGGGCTTGCGCGGGCAATGGACGACGTCGGCCATTGAGAAATTCGCCAATAAAAGTGGACCGGACAAGGTAATGGTAGCTGACCAGCAATACCATCGTCGAAGCAAGTATGTAGAGGGGGAATTTGACGGTCCAGTGCCAGTGGAGGTCGCCGAGCCAGACCTGCATAAAGAGGAGTAGTGGCAAGTGCATGATGTAGATCCAGTAAGAAGAATCGGCGAGGTAACGCACGCGGGGGCTATGGAAATTCATCTGACAGAGGAAGAGGCCGGTGACGCCGGCTACGAGCAGCAACATCGCGATGCCGTAGCCAATGGAATAGGCGGCGCCTTCGCCGCCTAGAGAGGCAACAGAGGTGGTGAGGGAATGCTCGCGGGCGATGGCATAGAGCGCGCAGATGGAACTGAGCCCGGCAATGAGATAAGCGGGCCAGCGATTCCGCCACACCTCGAGCAGGCCGGGCAAGCGCTCCAGCATCCAGCCAAAGAAGAAGAAGGGCGCGTAGCCGAGAAGGGCCGGCCATTCTGGAATGAGTGAGAAGCGCGGGGTATCGATGCCAAAGTAAATGCTCTTGCATAAATAGATCGAGAGCGCCAGGGGAATCGCTAGCGGGAGCATGCCGAGAGGCTGCTGGACGAGAGTGCGGAAGATAATTACTGCTTGAATGCGGAGGTCGCCGGAAGCATCGAAACGCTCCAGCAAAGACTGCGCAGCGAGGGCAGCAACATAGAACAACAACAGGTAATACAGGAACCAGAAGTGATAGAGGGAGAAGGCTGCACCGCCGGGAAGGGCTGCACCACTGAGGTAGCCGTCGATGGTCGCTTCGAGAGCAGGACCAGGAGCGAGCATGCCCCAGTTCCAGGCGAGTCTGGTGAGTGTGCCGACGATGAGCCAACCAGCGAGCAAGGGGAGGGCTATTCGATTGATACGGTCGTGGACAAATGCGAACACGCCCTGGGCCTGATAGAGCTTGCGCGCGAAGAAGCCGGCCAGCAGAAAGAAGACCTGCATGCGGAAGCCGTGGATTACGAAAAGCACGATGTCGAGGGTGGTGCTTTGCGACCAATCGTGACCAGGCCAAGCGTCTTTGGGGAAGCAAAAGGAAAGCCCGGCGTGGAGGACCAGCCCAAGTAATAAAGCGGTGGCGCGAAGTGCGTCGAGTGCGTGATAACGCTCGGTGGATCTGGAATGGGACATAACGGGCGGACCTCTACCTCGCTTAGCGCGAGAGTTGAAAGAGGTCCGCCAGGAAAGTGTTTAGGCTTCGGCTTGGCCGACGAGAATGATGCCGAGTTTGATGCCACCCATATTCGTATAGAGCACCCAATCGTGTTCGCCCAACTTCTTGAGGCCGGGCTCGAAGCTCTCCTCTTCTTTCCAAAAGCTGAAAACGGAAGGGTGGGGAGTTCCGCTCGCCTTGCGGCTCATTTCCATCAGCTTCTCGAAGGTGGGATTGACGGCGAAATCCTGGTCAACGACGATAGGAGTGAGCAGCAGGAAGTCGCGCTGCGGCGCGGCACCCTGGTGATCGCCATTCTGCGGGAAATAGCTGTAGCGCATCGTGTAAACCCCAGGCTGTATGCTTTGCCCGCGGCGGTCGGAATACTTGGCCGTAAAGCGGATGATACCCATGAAGGTGCCGTGTGCAACTTCGGGCAAAGTAACCGCTTGTGTGTCGGATTTTGCGCCGGTGGGGATGGGGTTGCGCAGCCAAAGCTCGCAAATGATTTTCCCCGAGGCATCAGTGATTTTGGCACCGTCTTTAGCGACCAGGTCGGCGGCGGCCGGCGAGCCAGCGGCGGTATCCAGCTTGAATTGCCCGAAGGCCAAAGACTGGCAGAGGAGAGCGGCGGCGAGGATGTACTTCATTGCTTCTATTTTAGGAGAGGCAAGAGCACGGCGTCGACTGCTTCGTCGCTCCATTGCCCGATGCGCACATCCTTGTGTAAACTCCAATTCTCAATCAATTCGACGCTCTGGCCGGGAAGCAGTTTCACAAATGGCCCAAAAGTTTCCAGTTCCAGAAAATCCGCGTTTGTGAAAGCCTGAAAGCTGCAGAAGAATTCCGGGTATGGTTTAGCTGGGTCGGCGTGGTATTGCTTCAGAAAGAGCTCGTCATTCAATAGATACGCGCCGAAGGTGTGTGGATTGAAAAGACCGATCTTTTGCGGGGATTTCGCGTTGCGGTCCTGACGCAGGCCAAGGTACTTCTTCATAAAGATCCAGCGTGGGTCGGACAAGTCCGTGTAAGCCCACATGACGAGCGGGTTGGTGGGGGCAAGCATTTCTGGATGGGTGCCACGAGGCGGAAAGCCAGTGATTCCAATGCCGCCTTGGGCCATTACGGAAGGTGCCCAGGGGGCGAATTCGACGGCGAGCCGATTGCGGTTGGAGACACGGTGGGTGACGCGGACTTCCGGGCCAGAGGCTGCGAGGTGCAACTCCATCACCTTTTGGAGGCCGGTTTCAGGCTCTGTGGGTTGGATGGCGCGGATGCAGTCCGTTTTGATTTCGATCTGTATGGGGCCGTTGTCAAGGCCGTAGGTGTACTCGAGGTCTTCAGGGCCGATCCAGAGGCGATGCCCGCCGCGAATTTGCCAACTTGACTCGCCGGACTTGCCCATCTGCTCGTCAAATTCCTTGAACAGGTTCTGCCCACCAAGGAAACCGAAGCGGATGACGCGGGGGCCGACGTCGGAAGTGAGGATCAGTTCGACCTCATCGTTGTAAATCCGGTAACAATTCGGCCAGCCGCCGTAGGCGATCTTTTCAATTTTCATCAAGGTTTAGCTTAGCGAAAGTGATCCCAGCCGCGAGGGGGAAGCGGGGAGCCGGGCTTGCCCGCTACCGCGATACCGATCTGGTGAAAGGGCTTGGAAAGGAGCTTGGGAGAAGCGACGAGCAGTTCGTAGTCTTCGCCATTGTGCCAGGCGTCTTCGAGCGTTGCACCGCGATGGATGGGCGGGGTGGCGGTGATTTCGCAGGTCAGGCCGGAGGCGATGAGGAGACGGTCGAGATCTTGCGAAAGGCCGTCGGTGATGTCCATGGCGGCGTGAGCGTTTTGCAGCAGAATCGCAGCCAGATCGAGCCGGGGGATAGGGCGCTTTTTCCAGACTCCGAGCGGCCCGGTGACATACAGGAAGTCGCCGGGCTTCACCCCGCTGCGGAGCATTGCTTTGCCTTTGGGAGCAGTGCCGCAGACGACTACATCGCAATGAACTTTATCGCTCTGGGAAAGGTCGCCGCCGGCGATGGTGATCTTGTACTTGCGGGCGAGGGCGAAGAGGCCGAGAAAGAAAGGCTGGATGAAATCTTCAGCGGGGACGGCGAGGGAGATGAGTGCAAAGCGGGGTGTTGCGGCCATGGCGGCGATGTCCGAGAGGCCACGGGCGAGGGCTTTGTAGCCAACCTCCCTGGGGGTGAAATTGTCGCGGGTAAAGTGTCGGCCTTCGATCGTGAAATCGGTTGTGAAGACGAGCTCTTCGCCGGGCTGGGGAGTGTAAACGGCGCAGTCGTCGCCGATCCCGATGCGCACGCCTTGGCCGAAGTTGGGGGCGCGTTTCCGGATCCAGTCGATGACGCTGCGCTCGCTCATTCCTGGGCTACCGAAATAGAAAGACCGCTGGGGAGTTCTTCGCCAAAGACGCGGCCGAGAGCGGCGAGTTCGTCCTGGCCTTCGCCATCGAGCATGGCATCGAGAGATTTTCGTTTGGGGTGATCGATCCAGGCCTTGCGGATGAGATCGAGAGTAGCGGCAGGCAAGTCGCGCGACGAGTCGCCGGTCTGACGCCCCATCGCGGCGGTCGCTTCTGCGGCATCGGCCATACCCAAGAGCTGATCGATCCAGCGACTCACAGTGGTGGCTGGAATCACCAGGTTATTGGGTCCATAGAGAAGCTTGCGGGCTCCAAGCCGTGCGAGGCACCAGACTTCGCTGGCGGAATAATCCTTGGCGCGGACCCGTTTTAGGAGTGCGTTGCCGAGTTCTGTTTTCGTGCCGACAGGCAAGAGTTCGAGCGAACTGGAGCAGCGCCACATCTCGCGGGCGAGCGAAGGATTGAGGCGTTTTGGTTTTTGACCTTTGGGGATGAGAGAAGCGGAGAGACGCTGGTAAAGGTCCTGTTGCTGATTGCGATTGAGGCCACCGGAAATACGTCCGGAGAAGATCCACCAGTCGATTTCATTCTGTGCCTGATTGCCAAAGACGAGGCCAGAGGCGAAGATGCGGCGGGCTTGTTCGATGCGCAACTCGTCGCCTGCCGCGCCAAAGCCGGGGCGGAGACAGAGGCCACTGAGATTGAGCCAGCGAACTTCGTGCGCGGCAGATTTCTTGCGCCCTTCGGCGCATTCGAGAAACACGTCGGCCATCTTGCGGATTGCGTTGAGCGGCCAGGAACTGCGCCCGAGCGAAAGAGCCTGCTCGAGTTTTTGCGGCAGCTCCTCGGGTGGGATCGCGAAGCCATCGGAGAAGGTTTGGCGGATGAAGCCAAGAGCTTCTTCGATGGCGGATTCACTGACGCTCGCCACAGGACGGGCAACGGTGGTTTGGGCGCTTTGGCGGCGCAGCTCAAACTGGAGCCGCCAGGAGTGTTCGCTGACTTTGCTGTCGGCGAAGATTTCGAGAGTGCCAACCTCGGTGAGGTGGGCGCGGAGGCGCACTGGAACGCTGCGTTCGGCGTTGGGATTGCCAAAACGGATGACGGCGTTGAGCGGGGCGTGGAGGTGAAAATTCTCTTCAACGGCGACGCTTTGGCCGGCGACGTCTTCCGTGCGGGTAAGCGAACTGTAGAGACGAAAGCTGACGGGTTTGTTAGCGAGCAATTGAAGCCCGGGGACATCGAGTTCAATGGTCGAGCCTTCTTCGGATCCACGGGGCACAAGGCAGATCGATTGGTTTTCACCGGTCGAAATGAAGAAGGCGCGGGGCAAGCCGCCACGCACGAGAATTCCCTGACCGCCGCCACGGACATGGGCGTAATAGGCGGCACCCTGGGCGACGGCCAGATCGAGGTCCTGATTTTCGAAGACCAGCGGCGCTTTGCCAAACCAATGGTGAACCACACTGCGGACGCGCTCACGAAGAATATCGGGAATGAAGAAGCCGCCGTTGAAGAGGATTGCGTCGGGACGGACACCGCCATTTTCGTTCAGGAATTGGGCGAGGTGTTTCGTGATGGCAGGGTCTGAAACGTAGGGAAGGCCTAGCTCGCGGAAAGCGGATTTCTTGTCGGCATTCGGCAGGTCGGCGAGCTCGCACTCGGGTAGAAAACCGTCGAGGGCCAGTTCCCTGGCTTCGGCTTTGGTGATCTCGGTGCGCAGTGTGCCACCGATGAGCGAGCTACCGGCGCCGAGGACTGTAATCTCGACGGCATCCGGGCCATCGTCGGCGAGGAGCTTTTCTTTCGCCGCCGCGCACTGACGGCGCAGGGCGCTACGCTGGCGCAGAGAGAGTGGCGTGTTGAGTTTGGTTTCTACCAGCCAGCTCAATGTGAGATCGAGATTGTCGCCGCCCAGCAGAAGGTGTTTGCCTACTGCGGTACGAGTGAACTGGACATGGTCGCCGGTGCGGCCTACCTGAATGAGAGTGAAGTCGGAGGTGCCGCCGCCGACGTCTGCGATCAGCACGTGCATGCCGTCGGTGAGATTTTTTTGGGATTGAGAGAGGTGGCGGGCGATCCAGGAATAGAAGGCTGCGGCGGGCTCTTCGATCAGCGTGAGCTTCTCGATGCCGGCGGCACGGGCGGCCTGTACGGTGAGCTCGCGGGCCTCTTCATCGAAGCTGGCGGGCACGGTGAGTACGACGTCGTGTTCGCCGATGGGGGAACCGGTGGATTCCTGCCAGGCGGCGGCAATGTGAGCAAGATATTTCGAAGATGCTTCGACGGGCGAGTAGAGGCGCCCGGCTTCCTGAGCGTCCCAGGGCAGGATCTTCGCGTTGCGGTCTACCTCGCTATTGGAGAGCCAGGACTTCGCGGCGTAGACGCTCCTGGTTGGCACGAGAGCGCCCTGTTCCCTGGCATAAATACCTACGTATTCCTGCTGGTCGAGGTAGAGAAAGCTGGGGAGGGTACGGCGTTTTTCCTGACGGCCCTGGGCGACAAACTGGCCGATGTCGAGGACGTGAATGGGAGTGTAGTCGGCCTCGGCGGCCTCGATCGGGTCTACCCAGGCGAGGGCGGAATTTGTCGTACCTAAGTCGATACCAATCTTCATGATTTACGTTCTCTTACACTAAACTCGAGCTTCCAGCGATCGCCGCCGGCGGCTACACAAAACAGTTCCAGCACCCCGGTGGCGGTGACCTGCGATTCGAGGGTGACTGGGACGAGACCGCCGGGCGATTTCGGTGTAGGAGCGAGGGTCATCTCCATGGCGGGCAGTTCGTGAAGCTCGCGGGGCATGGGGTCGAGCAGCGCGCCGGCTTCGTCGCCACGGCGCTCCGTAGAACTGAAGATGCGGAACTCAACGGGTTCGCCGACATAGAGGCCAAACTTGCGGCCGGGAAATTGGTGCGATGCGCCTTCTTCCATGCCGAAGGGCACGATGGTGAGCGCCTTCATGGGCGGTGGCATGCCTGGAACGGCGGGCATGGCGTCTTCAATGCCGACATAGTAGGTGCGGGGAACACCGCCCCGAATGCGAATCCCTTTGCCTTGACGCGCGAGGCCATAATATGCGGCACCGCGGGCGACACCGAGCATCAGATCTTCTCCGTCGAGAACTGTTAGCGGCTGAGGCAGCCAGGAATTGAGGGTAGCGAGAATGCGCTCGCGCACAAGGCCGGCGCGAAGCACGCCGCCATTGAAGAGGACGTGCGTGGGTGCGGTGCCGCCGCTCTTGACGAAGTGGGCGAGGTGGGCGGTGATGCGGGGGTCGCTCGCATAAGGTAAGGCCAGCTCCTGCAGGGCGGAGCGGCGCCCGCGCTGTGGTTCTTCATCGGGAGAACAGCTTGGGAAAAAGCCTTCGACAAGAATTGCTTCTACTTCGGCGCGAGTGAGTTTCGTCTTGATCGTGCCACCAATAAGACTGCTGCCACGCCCGAGAATGGTGAGGGATTGTTCGGTCTTTTTCGCATCCGGATCGAGCAGAGCTTCTTTAGCGGCGCGGCATTGTTGCCATAGAGCCTGCAACTGCTGTGAGTCGAGGTTCGTGTTCTTCGCGGCGAGGCCGGCTTCGAGGTGGCGGGCAAGCGCGAGATCCATGTTGTCGCCGCCGAGGAGAATGTGATCTCCGACAGCAACGCGTTCGAGGCTGAGAGTTCCGCTCTGATCTTTGACATCAATGAGAGTGAAATCGGTTGTACCTCCGCCGATGTCGATGATAAGGATGCGGTTGCCGGGGCCGACGATCTCGCGCCAGTCGGGGTGTTTCGCCAGCCAGGCGTAGAAAGCGGCCTGTGGCTCTTCGAGCAATACAACATTCTTGAGGCCGGCTTCATGGGCGGCGCGCTCGGTAAGTTGGCGAGCAACGGCATCGAAACTGGCAGGCACGGTAAGAACAACGTTGTGATCGGCAAGAGGAGTGTTGCCTGCATGTTGCCAGGCATCGTTCAAATGTTCCAGATAGGCGCGTGAGGCTTCAACGGGCGAGATCTTCGGAATGCCGTCGGGCGCGTGAACGGGGAGGAAGGCTTCATTGCGATCCACTCCGGAGTAACTGAGCCAGGATTTGGCGCTCGACACCAGACGGCCCATGGTTTCTGCACCACGGCGGCGGGCGAGGGTACCGACAACATACTTGGGATTCTCATCCCAGGGAAGCGCGGTTGCGCCATCTGCAAAGTCTTTGGGCCCTGGCAGATAAACAAAAGAGGGCAGCAACTCTTCGGCGCGAAGTTCGCCAGGCTGCACTACTTGTTCGACCGGAAAGGGTTGGACCGCGTCTTCTTCGCCAAAAGCGAGGGCACTATTTGTGGTGCCGAGATCTATTCCGATGACCAATGAAATTTACTCCACCTCAATTTCGGCGGGGGCAAGGATTTTGAGATTCGCCTTGGGAGGAAGAGCGGGGAGTTCGATCTTTTCCACCTTCCAACCTTTGTGACGCAATGTGCCGGCCTTGACATTGCCATCGGCGGGAACATTACCCAGGAGCTTGATTGCTCCTGAATCATTCTTGAGAGCCCCGGCGGCGGAGAGTTGCGTGACAGCGCCTTCAACGCCATCGATCACAGGCTGCAAGGAAAGATAGCGCTGAAGAGTTGCGCGTGAGGACTCGTGAATGTTGCGCACAGCGGCACCGACTTGCTCGTCCGAATAGGGCGAGACGTCCTCCATGAGGAAGTCGAGCAGACGGGCGTCGCGCTGCAGCAACGCAAGGAGTTGCAGCGCACCGTCGCTTACGTCCACCTTGGGCGCAGCCGCCGCAGTGGGGGCTTTGGCGTCCATGCGTCCTGCCCGTCGGGACAAGCCGAGGGCGGCAATGACAGAATCCGGAAGTTGTCCGCTAAATAGCAGACCAAAGAAGGAAGAGAATGCGAGCGAGATACGGCTCAAGGTCAGCTCGAGCCTCCGTTTCTATGAGGGATTGGCGGCCGAATTGACCACAACCTTCATTCTAGCGCTAGGATAAGCACAGATGCCCGATGCTGAAGTGAAATGGAAACGCGGCGAGCTTGCCGAAGCGTGTGGAGTAAACAGCGAAACGTTGCGCTTTTACGAGAAGGCCGGGCTGCTGAATCCGGAACGGGGCCCGAACGGTTATCGGCTTTATGGGTTGAGCGATGCAAAACGGATACGGCTTGCGCAGCGGGCGGTGGGTGTAGGATTCAGCTTGCAGGATGTGAAGTCGTGGCTGGCGGGCGATGCGGTCCGCATGGAGAAGGCCCTGCTTGAAGTGGAAGCGAAAATCGATGGGCTGGAGAGGCTGCGCAAGAGCCTGCGAAAAAAATTGAAAAATATTTGAGCGGATTGAGCGAATCATCACGCTTTCTACGTGACCTAAATGATGCACGACGTGCCGCGATCCTGAATTACGATGTGCGGCTGTCGCGGCGTTCCATGTCGTCCGGGCGGCCCTCGGTCTCAGCGCTTTAGGAGTGGAGAGTGTGGTGATGCCGCTTCATCGATTGCCCATCCGGAGTGAGTGGATCGCCATTGAAGAAGATGTTGGTGGCCTTCGTCCAGCCGGGCGGAGTTTGGGCGTGGGCCCGGCTGGAGTGAAAAATGCAGATTCGGTTGTCAGTGATCTGGTGAGCGTTGGGTAGCTCGAAACTTGGGTTTCGCCGGGATTTACTATGCGGCTAAGGTCTGGAGTTTGTCTGGGTGGGGCCTAAATCGCTCTGTGTAAAGCGTTTAAGTCGAAATTGGTTTCGTTCCTGTTTTTTTGCTGTTCGGTGTTTTTGCGGGATTGCTGGAGACGGGAGAGGGTGCGCTGGAAGAGGGAGCAGAGGCGAGTTTCCTGAGCTTCCTGACGGGCGAAAGAGGGTTTTTCGTCCTCGAGTCTTTCGTAGGCGAGGAGGGTGATGTGGATTGGGTCGAGGGGAGCGGCGGGATTGGGTGCCGTTTCT
>JBKJSR010000071.1:0-4690 GCA_046594355.1 Bryobacter sp. | reverse complement strand
GGGTTCTGTTCAATTTGAACTGCCAGATCAGCGACACATTCCTGAATGCAAGGAGCGTGCCGTTCTCTCTCCGAAACTTTAGCCCGAATTTGGCGCAAAGCATAAGCCATAGATATTGTCGCTAAACATACCTAAACCATTGCTATACATAGGGTTAAGTAAGATCTTCGACCCTTGGCCAGCAACTCGACCTGTCACCTGACTTTTCCACAGACCCAAAGCGGGAACCAAAAGGGGCTGATTGTTTCATATCGGGAATTTTGGTTCCAATTTGAAACAACTTCATCGAAAAAGCACTCTAGTACCTAATATAAACAAGTCGTCTACCGAAGTATGCAACATTCTGGATGGTTCTAAGTAACTGAAAATAAGAGTATTTTGCCTTAGTTCTGCTAAGGGAAAGTGCTTAGTTTTTTCACCAGCCAAACACCTAGAAAGATGATCAGCATTGCGCTGAGCTCTTTGATTCCGAACTCTTCCCGGTAGAACAACCAGCCTAAGGTGACAGCGACAACCGGATTGATATACGTGTAGATCGAGACGATTGCGAGCGGAAGATGTTTGAGTGAGTAGAGGTAGGCGCTGTAGGCGACGATCGAGCCGAACACCGCGAGGTAGACCACAGCGCCCAGGACTCGTGGGCTAAGTTGAAAGTCCCAGTCCCCATGGAGGAGGCAGAGGATTCCGAAGCATATGCCTACGGACATTTGCTGAATTGCGCCGACGAGAATCGGGTTCGTTTTGTCGGGCCGCCGTTTTTGAAGGATGGATCCGAGCGACCAGGTGAGGCAACTGGCTTGAAGGATGAGGAAGCCTTTTGCGGTATTCCCGCTCAAGCCGGATTGCATCGCCTCGGGCCCAACGAGCCATACAGCGCCCGCAAAGCCAATGAGCATTCCGATGAAGGCCTTGGGGTTTACGCGATCTCCGCCGGGGACAATCCTGTCGATGCCGATCATCCAGAAGGGTGCGACGGTAATAAATAGAGCGGCAAGGCCGCTGGGAATGTAAGTCTCGGCGAGGGTTAGAAAATAATTACCCGCTCCGAGGGTAAGCAATCCGGTGCCGACCGGCCACCAGAGCGCCGACCCGCCCGGCATGGGCCACTTGCGCCAAAGTGCAAAGGCGAAAATCAAGCCGCCCGAGAGCAGAAACCGGCTCGCTACGAGGACCAGCGGCGGTATGGATTCGAGGGCGATACGAATGCCGAGGTATGTGGTGCCCCAGAAGAAGGAGACTGCCGCAAGGCTCCACCAGGCGGCGCTCGGGGGCGCGGGATAATCGTCGCGAGACAAGCAATCAGGGTAGCAAGTACAATCGGGACTTGATCATTACCGTAACGCTCAATCCAGCCGTTGATCAAAACATTTCGGCCGATCAACTTGTCTTTGAAGACCGGGCCTACATTCTCGACAGCTTCGAGAGTGCCGGCGGGCGCGGCATCAACGCCTCGCGCGTGATCCATTCCTTTGGCGGCAAGACTCTGGCGATCGCCTTTTCCGGGGGCGAGAGTGGAACTCATTTTGAAGCGCTGATGAAGAGTTACGGTTTTGCTTCGGAGTTTGTGCCGATGAAGAACGCGATCCGGCACAACCTGTCGATTACGGACAAACATGGTTTGAGCGTCAAGCTGAACGAGCGGGGGCCGCAGTTGGCACCCGCCGAAGTGGCGGCGATCGAGCTGGCGATCGTGAAGCGTTTGCCGAAGGCAAAATGGCTGATGCTTTGCGGCAGTGTGCCGCCGGGGGTGCCAAGCGACTTCTATTCGCGTCTGATCGCAGCCGCGAAGGAGCATGGAGTCAGCACGCTGCTCGACACCGATAGCGACCCGCTCACGCTGAGCATTGAGGCAGGGCCGACCGTAGTGACTCCGAACCAGCCGGAAGCGGAGCGCCTGCTGGGGCGGGCATTATTGACGCGCAGTCATTTTGTCGAGGCGGCGCAGAGGATCCGCGAGATGGGCTCGGAGACGGTCGTACTCTCCCTGGGCGCACGCGGCGCGGTGGGCTGTACGGCAGACCGGGTATACGAAGTGATCCCCCCGCGCGTCGATGCGGTTTGCCCGATCGGTGCCGGCGACGCGATGGCGGCGGCGTTCACGTGGGCCATGAGCAAGGGTAAGGCGTTTTACGATGCTTTGCGCTGGGGGGTGGCTGCAGGTACGGCGTCGGCAATGTTGCCGGGCATCAGTTTTGCCAATCTGGAGCAGACCAAAGAAATGTACAAGCGGGTTGAGGTCAAGCCTGTAAATTAGGGTCTGAGCGCTAGAGTCCGAGTGCTTTTTTACCGGCGGCCAGCACTTCGAGAATCCGTTCCACGTCGTAGACCGCACCTCCCCAGGTGCCTCCGCTGACATCCTGCAGGGCAGCCCAAAGACGCGAGTCGGCGGGCATCTGCGGATCTGCGGCAAGGCTCGCGGGAATGGGACGTGAAGCCAGGATTTCATCCCCGCCAGCGACACCGCCATCTTCCGTAATCAGGTTGACGCTACCCGTGAGATCGTTGCGGTTGACGATAATTTCGATGAGGTCGCCGTCACGCAGCTTGCCGATCGGACCGCCAGCCAACGCTTCTGGCGTGACGTGGCCAATGCAGGCCCCGGTCGAGACACCACTGAAACGGGCATCGGTGATCACGGCGACGTGCTTGCCGAAATCGAGGAACTTGAGTGCGCTGGTGAGCTGGTAGGTTTCTTCCATGCCGCTGCCCATCGGTCCGCGGCAACTCAGCACCAGGATGTCGCCGGCGTGAATGCCTCCCTCCCCCTGCGACTTGATTGCTTTGATAGCGTCGGGCTCCGAATAGAATACACGCGCTTTGCCGCGTTTGCGGTAGACGTTGTCGGCATCGACTACGCTGGGGTCAATCGACGTGCTCTTGATCACCGCACCGCCGGGGGCGAGATTGCCGTGCGGAAAACAAACCGTCGCAGTCAGGCCGCGCGCGCGAGCCGAATCCGGTGAAAGGAGCACGTCATCGGGATGTACGCCGTCGCGTTCTAAAAGCTGCTTGCGCAGAAGGTGACGGCGCTCGCTTGTCTCCCACCAGTCGAGGCATTCGCCGAGAGTGTGGCCAGTGACGGTGATGGCCCTGAGGTCGAGTAGGCCAGCGGCGCGCAGGTGCAGCATCACTTCAGGAACTCCACCGGCGAGGAAAACCTGCACTGTGGGGTGATTGCGCGGGCCATTGGGGAGAGCATCCACCATGCGCGGGATCTGGCGGTGGATGTGGGTCCAGTCGGCGGTGGTGGGGCGCTTGAGCCCGGCGTGAAACGCAATCGCCGCAAGGTGCATGATCACGTTGGTCGATCCACCGAAAGCCGCAAAGACAGCCATCGCATTATCGAGCGCAGCCTGAGTGAGAACGCTGGTTGTGGTCATGCGCTTCTCGCACATCTGCAGCAAAGCATTGGCTGAGCGTCGAGCCATATCGAGCCAGATCGGCGCGCCCGAAGGAGCGAGCGCGGCATGGGGCAAGGCGAGACCAAGCGCTTCTCCGATCACTTGCGCCGTCGCCGCAGTGCCGAGAAACTGGCACCCGCCGCCGGGCGATGCACAAGCGCGACAGCCCATGTCGGCGGCGTGTTCGAGGGTGATTGCTCCGTGCGCAAAGCGTGCGCCGATGCTCTGCACTTTGCCCGTGTCTTCCCCATCCTCGGTGGCAAGCGTCACTCCACCTGGCACCAGGATCGTGGGGAGATTGTGAGTAGCCGCGAGAGCCATCATCATGGCGGGCAGACCCTTATCGCAGGTGGCAACACCAAGCACGCCCTGCCGGTTGGGCAGGCTGCGAATCAGGCGGCGGAACACTTGCGACGCATCGTTGCGGTAGGGCAGGCTGTCGAACATCCCGGTAGTACCTTGGGTGCGGCCATCGCAGGGGTCGGTAACAAAGGCGGCAAAAGGAACGGCCCGGTGTTTCTTCAATTCTTCAGCCGCCGCAGTCATCAGCAGGTTCACTTCCCAGTGGCCGGTGTGATAACCAAGCGCGACCGGGCTGCCATCGGCGGCGCGGATGCCCCCGTGGGTAGAGAGCAGCAGGATTTCTTTGCCGCCCAGCAGACGAGGGTCGAAACCCATGCCGGCATTCTGAGTCCAGCCGAAGAGATCGCCTGAAGGGCGATTCAGCAGCATGTCGGCGGTGATGGGCAAAGAGCCTTGGGGACCTTTCGCTTTGGAGACCACATCCAGGATCGAGCGATCGCCCGAATCCACAATCGCTAGCAGAGAAGTTGAAGAAGACATGAAATGTCATCGTATCGCGTGCCTCAAAACCTGATACGATTTTCGCGATGCTCATAAACAGACGAAGCTTCGCCACGGCCATGACGGCCGCGAGCTACTCACGAATTCTTGGTGCCAACGATCGCCTTCAGGTGGGATTTGTCGGCTACGGTTTGATTGGCGCGCAACACGTTTTCGATTTCAAGAATCAGCGCGATGTGGATCTTGCCGCGATGAGCGATGTTTATCAGCCACGCATGGAACAAGGCATCCAGGCCTGCGGCGGCAAGGCGAAGGGTTACAAAGATTTCCGCCGATTGCTCGACGACAAAGACATTCAGGCCGTCGTAGTTTCCACGCCCGATCACTGGCACGCGATGATGACGATTCTCGCCTGTTCGGCCGGCAAGGATGTTTACGTTGAAAAGCCAATGACGCTCTTTGTGAAAGAAGGGCGCTGGATGATC
>JBKJSR010000616.1:0-11924 GCA_046594355.1 Bryobacter sp. | reverse complement strand
ATTGCGATCGCGCTGCTAGCCACAACCGAAGAAGCAAAACTCATCGCCAAAACACTGCCAGCCGAGGACGCCGACTACATCAAGCTCTCCGACGAAGACCTCATCCGTCTCGGCGTAGCAGCCGGCCATCTCAAACTCTAAACAAACGAAGCCACGCTGACCGTGGGCCAAGCTCCACTATCCTGGGGACCCGCTGAGTTCCAACCACTTTGGCGGCGAACGAAACGAAGCCAGAGCACGCCTACGACAGGATGGCCATATCAATCTCGAACCAGACGAACCCGGACTACGGCTCAACCGCCGAACGATCTTTGAAAATTTACCAAGTCTCACCCCACCTCACGGACAACACAACAATTGCGTCTGCGCAAACTTAGCTCAGGCGCAAGCCGGAGGACGCCTGCTACATCAGGCACTCCTCTCAAGATTTCATCGGTCTCGCTATAGAAGCTGACCATCTCAAGCTCGAATTAAACGAAGCCACGCTGACCAGTTTCTGGCGCAAAGCTGCACAAATGCAAGGCTCAAAAGGGATGGGGAAGGGAAAAAGTGTACAGGAAAATGGCGGAGAGAGAGGGATTCGAACCCTCGGTAGCTCTTTAGAACTACGACGGTTTAGCAAACCGCTCCTTTCGACCACTCAGGCATCTCTCCGCGCTGTGGCCGTACATTCGTAGACTAGCATAGAGGCAAAGACCTTCCCGATGCACATTCAAATTCCTCGTCTCTGGCAAATTCCCGACCGTCTCGCCACCCCGGAATCGGTCTATTACAAGCGCCGCCAAATCCTCGCCCTCGCTGCTTTTCCCTCGATTCTCCCCGCCATCACTCGCAACCCCGAGTTCACCCTCGACCGTCCCCTCACCGCAGAATGGGCCGCCACTAGCTACAACAACTACTACGAGTTCTCCACCAACAAGCAACAAATCAGAGAACTCGCCAAAGCCTTCAAACCCCGCCCCTGGACTCTTGAAATCACCGGTCAATGCAAGAAGCCCAAAACTTGGACCATCGAAGAAATCGAAAAACAAATGCCCATCGAAGAGCGCCTCTATCGGCACCGCTGCGTCGAGGCCTGGGCCATGGCCGTCCCCTGGCTCGGCTTCCCGCTCTCAGAACTCCTCAAACGCGCGGAACCAGACTCCAGCGCCAAATTCGTCCGCTTCATCAGCGTCAACCGTCCCGATGAAATGCCCGGCATCCGTTACTCCGGCAATTACCCCTGGCCCTATTACGAAGCGCTCCGGTTAAACGAAGCCATGAACCCTCTCGCCTTCCTCGTCACCGGCATCTACGGCAAGCCTCTCCCCAATCAGAATGGCGCGCCCATCCGGCTCGTCACCCCCTGGAAGTACGGCTTCAAAAGCGCCAAGGCCATCGTCCGGATTGAATTCGTCGACAAGCAACCCAACACCTTTTGGAACACCGCCGTCCCCAAAGAATACGGCTTCTACGCCAACGTCAACCCTAAAATGCCCCACCCCCGTTGGAGCCAGGCCGTCGAACAACTCATCCCCAACATGGAACGCGTGGCCACCCAGCCCTACAACGGCTACGGCAGATGGGTCGCCCACCTGTACAACGGATCCGAAACCTGAAGGCCCCCGCTACCCGATCCTACATACTCCAACCCGGAACTGCGAAGGATGATCGGGTTGAGCTTCGCAATAAAAACCGTCCCCGCCCACATCACCGTCACCAACAGCATCGAGGCAGCCAGAATCGCATTTGGGTTCCGCCACAGGATCCCTGCCCTCTGGCTGATCCTTTCCGTCGCCGGACGCCCCGGCGGCAAGCCGCCACAAGCTTAGGATTCTGGCAAGGCGTCTACCTCCACATGGGTCTCTCCCTCCTTCCATTCTTGATTCGTATCGCAGATCGGTTGCACCGCAGCCGCGCATTGGTATCCTAAAGTCGAAAAGATGCTTTCGCCACGCTTAGGACTACAAGTTTCGCAAAAGCAGACACTGACCCCTGGCTTGGTCCAATTGGTCACCGTCCTTCAGCTCAACCGGCTGGAATTGAAGGAGATGATCAGCCAGGAAATGGTTGCCAATCCCTTCCTCGATGAAAGCGAGGATGGCGAAGAGTTGACTCCCCAGGAAGTCCAGAACCTCCTCGAAGCTGAGCGTATGTCCGATCCGAGCGATCAGGCCGTCATGGAAATGCTCGATGCTCCTCCCGCCGCCTCCTATGAAAGTGAAGCGGAATACGAGGCACCCGTCGAATACTCCGCCGAACCTTCCCAGGATCCCGCCGAAGCCCCCAAAGCCGCCGACCCCTTCGACGAAATCGACTTCGGCAGCTACTTCGAGGAATACCTCGATCCCGGTCATAAAACTCCTGCCGGCGAAACGATTGAGAAACCTTCCTTCGAGACCTTTCTCTCCTCGCCCATTACGCTAGCCAGCCATCTCAACTCGCAACTCAGTCTGATCCTCATGAACGACTCCGAGCGCGTCGCAGCCGAAGCAATCATCGGCAACCTCAACGAATTTGGTTACCTGCTCGAGCCCATCGAAGAGATCGGCAAGGCCGAAGGCCTCACCTTCGACGACATGGAGGATGGCCTCGAGATCGTTCATAGTCTCGACCCCGCCGGTATCGGTGCCCGTGACCTCCGTGAATGCCTCCTGCTACAGCTCAAGAGCCGAGGTTCCAAAGGCGGACTCGCCTGGCATATCATTCACGACCACATGCGCCAGATTGAGCGCAAGGAATTCAGGGACATTGCCAAACTCCTCGGCCGTCCCATGCACCACATCGAGATTGCCCTCAACGTCATCCGCAAGCTCGACCCCCAGCCCGGCCTGCGCTATTCAAGTCAGGCACCGCAAACCGTCGAGCCGGACGTATACATTTTCAAGGACGGCGAAGACTTCCTCATCCAGTTAAACGATGAGGACATGCCCCAGATCCGCCTCAATCCCGGCTACCGCCGCATGCTCGATAAAGAGCACACTCCGGAAAAGGACGTCCGCAACTACATCCGCGAACGATACTCCAGCGCCCTCATGCTGATGAAGAACATCGAGCAGCGCCGCCAGACTATCCTCAAGGTTTGCCAGTGTGTCGTCGAACGGCAGCGCGATTTTCTCGAAGACGGCATCGACAGCATTCAGCCGATGATGATCAAGGATTTGGCCGAAGAGATTGGTGTGCATCCATCCACGGTTAGCCGCGCCGTCGCCGGAAAATACGTCCACACTCCGCAAGGCGTCTTCGAACTCCGCTACTTTTTCTCAGAAGCCGTCCAAGGGCCGGCCGGTGCCGGCACCGCCCTGCTCGTCCTCAAACGCAAAGTGAAGAAGATGATTGAAGAAGAAGATTCCGCACATCCGCTTACCGACGACCAGATCACCGCCCGTCTCAACGACGACGGAATTTCTGTAACCCGTCGCACTGTCGCCAAGTACCGCGAAGACATGAAAATTCCCTCGACGCATCAGCGCCGCGTGAAGCAATGAAGCCCTCCAACATGAAAATCTACTACACCGGAAAACTGTTACCCCTAAAAAAAGAACAGCAAAAGAACCTCGACAATCACTTTGCCAAGCTTGGGAAGTTCGTCGATCAAAAAGGAGACCGCGAAGCGCACGTGATGCTCACCAGCCAGCGCTTCACTCACAAGGCCGAAGTCACCATGAACTATTTCGGCCACCAGGCCGTGGGCATCGCGCCCCATAAAGATCAGTTCCTCGCCTTGCTCGCCTCCATCGATAAGCTCGAAAAGCAACTCCACAAGTTGCATGACAAGCGCGTCGACGCCAAGCGTCACGGTGAAGGCATCAATGGCAAGAAGTCGCCCATCCCCGCCGTTGTCCCTGCTGAGCCCGTCAAGAAGACCAAAACCAAGGCGCTTAAGGCCACCCGCGTCCAGCGCAGCTCAAAGCCAATCTCGGTTGAAGAAGCTCCCATGGCCATCAAGCCAAATGCCACTTACCTCGTCTTTGAGGAATTGGGCACGAAATTGATGCACGTCCTCGTCCGCCGTGAAAACGGTGAATTCGACCTCATCGAAGCGCGCTAATGCATCCTGCGGCACCACCGGCTGAACTCGTCATCATCACGGGCCTAAGCGGTTCAGGCAAGGGAACAGTCCTCAAATGCTTCGAGGATATGGGCTTCTACGCCGTAGATAATCTCCCCCTCGATCTCTTTCCGAAATTTGCCGAGCTCACCAGGGACGCCTCCAATATCCGCCAGGCCGCGCTGGTGGTTGATGTTCGCGGGGGCCAGGCGCTTGATCGCTTCCCCGCGCTTTATCGTGAAGTTTCCGCCAAGTTTCCCACCAAGCTGATCTTCCTCGAAGCCGACGACGCTTCCCTCGTTCGCCGCTTCTCGGAAACGCGCCGCCCTCATCCTCTCGGTCAAAGCCGTTCGGTCATCAAGAATGTTCAGGCCGAACGCCACTTGCTCGAAGAGATCCGCGCACTCGCCACCATCACCGTCAACACGTCAAAGTTCAACGTCCACGAACTCCGGGCGCTCATCGAAGAGCAATTCTTGGTTGCCGGCAGCGAACCCCGTATTGGCATCCACATCACCAGCTTCGGCTTCCGCAACGGAATCCAGCAGGATGCCGACCTCGTCTTCGATGTTCGTTTTCTCCCGAATCCAAATTACATCCCGGAATTCAAACCCCTCAACGGCAAGCATCCGAGCGTCGCCCGGTACATCCGCAGCTTTCCGCAAACTCAGGAATTCCTTTCTCGCGTCACCGAGATGCTCTCCTATCTCCTGCCTCACTACATCAAGGAGGGCAAGAGCTATCTCACCATCGGCTTCGGCTGCACCGGCGGCCAGCACCGCAGTGTCATGATTGCCGAAGAGGTCGCCAAACGCCTCAAGCGAACCGGCTTCCCGATCAAAGTCAACCACCGGGATGCCTTGTCCAAATCCGGCAAGAAAAGTGGCTAAACATCTTCTCCTGATCTTCGTCATGGCCTTCGCCGTGCGTCTCACCCACGCTCACATTCTCTGGATCGAAGAGGCCTACCCGATGACGGCCGCCATCCAGATGCTCCATGGCCGCTGGCCTTACGCCGATTTCTGGTTCGACAAGCCTCCCCTCAGCGCCGCCCTCTATCTGCTTTGGGGTGCCTCTCCGGGCTGGCTGCTGCGTCTGGCGGGAGCCCTCTATGTAACGCTCTGCGCCTGGCTCGCCCATCGCCTCGGTGGCCGCTACGCGGCCTGGCTGATCGCCGCCTACCTCAGCTTCGGCATCCCCTCGGCGATTATGGCGCTGGCACCCGACCTCTTACTTGTGGCCCCGCATCTGGCCGCCATCTGGATGGCGCAGACGGGCCGCCCTTGGCTAGCCGGCATCCTGAGCGGCGTGGCCCTGCTGATCCACACCAAAGGCGTCCTGATCCTCGCCGCGGCATTGCTTTGGTCCCCCAACTGGCGCACTCTTGCCGGCTTCGCGGCGACGCTGCCAATTCACACTCTGTTCGGCCCGCAATACTGGCAGCAGGTCTGGTGGTGGGGCGGTATTTATTCAAGCACCACCTTTGTTACGAAGCCGCTTGCCGAATTCCTTCGCCGAACCGCGAATTGGATCGGGTTCCAGTCGGCCGCAGTCATTGCGGCCTTCTTGCCCTGGCGCACCCTAGAATGGCGCAACTGGGCCTGGCTCGCGCTTTCATTGGCCGGCGTTGCGATGGGCTTGCGCTTCTTTCCCCGCTACTATTTTTTTCTGCTCGTGCCAATCGTTGTTCTGGCCGGTAGGAGCCTCGAACAACTAACTCCCCGCTGGCGCATTGCCATCCTCGCTCTGCTCCTGATTCCGGTGCTGCGCTTCGCACCCCGCAACTTACAGCTCGCCTTCGGCAATGAACGCTGGGACGATCTTGCGCTCTTCCATGACAGCCAAACCATCGCAAAGTATCTGAACGAGCAGGCCAAGCCGCAAGACACCCTCTTCGTCTGGGGCTACCGTCCCGATATTGACGCCCTGTCGCGTTTGAAGGGTGGCACGCCATTCCTCGAAAGCCAGCCGCTCGACTGCATCTTTGCCGACCGTCATCTCCGCGAGTTCAAGCCCATGCCCGCACTCGGTTGCGAAGACCGCCTCAGGCGCTTTCGCGAATCGGAGCCATCCTGGATGGTCGACGGTCTTGGCCCCTCCAATGTTCGCTTAAGGCTCGAAGCTTACTATCCGCTGAGAGGCTACGATCTCGTTGTCCGTACCCAAACCGCCTACCTATACAAGCTCGTCCTGCCACAAAACCGGAGCATCGAAGCCCGCCGCGTTAGCGTTCCCCATGAACGTGAAATGGCACGTAGTAGCGCCGATCCTCGTCACGCGTCGTCAAACTAAAGCCACTTTCCGTCAGAAACTCCTTTACAAATTCGAGAGTGCGAAACGATTCGCCTTCGCCCCGATCGGCCCGAAAGTCATGCGCTGCCACACACACCTTCGAGGTCCGTTGCAGCGCATCCCGGCACCCCTTCAGAGCGTAGCGCTCGGCACCCTCGATGTTCATCTTGAGAAAAGAAATCGCATCGATCCCCTCCCGGCGGCTCAGTTCGTCGAATGCAATTCCCTCCACCGCAAAGCTGTTCCCGCTGGCCTCGCCCTCCCTCACGTAATTCGACTCCCAAACTTCCATCGTCTCGATCCACAGCCGCTCCTCGCGTTCAGTGCAAGCGTAGTTGAGGGTGCGAACATTGTTGAGCTCATTCCATTCGCATAGCTTCCTCAACGCCAGAAAGCTCACCGGATGCGGCTCAATGGCCCACACCTTACCGGTGCTCCCCACCGCCTTTGAGAACGCATAGACATCCTCGCCCCGGCCTGCGCCGATATCCACAATCACATCGCCCGCCGATGGCTTGTAGACATGAAACCAGTAGTCGCCGGCATCGCGCAAGTACTTTTCGACCGTTCGCGCGCGCTTGACAAACTCGGGGTCGGCCCGTCGCAGCAGCTCCGGGTCGGGGATGCGGGCTTCGCCAATCCGCCAGGCCCAAAGCTCGTCCCAAAACACTTCGATGTCGATATCGGGGCATGCCGACCGGGCTCGATCCGTTAGCTCTCTAGCTTTTGATGCACTCACTTCCCGGTAACCTTGAGGTTGCGAAACTGCGCCGTCTCAAAAAAAGAACCAAGTCCGATCTTGCCGGAACTCAGCGAGACGTCCACCGCATCCAGGGAAGGGAATTTTCGCCCGCCCACTTCGACTACGATCCTCCCGGAATTCGCATCGTAATCCATCTTCACTTTCGTCCACTCGGTCGTGGGTAGACTGCCGGCCCCAAGGCCTTTTGAAATTCGCGATCGGTCCGAACCGTAAACATGAAAGATTCCGTTGTGTACAATCTGCTTCTCGGGTGAATCCACGCTCAAGTGAGCATAGTTGAAATGCGCGGCGTCCTTCCAGTTGTAAACCAGGATCAAACTCACCGAGTCGCGCTTCACCTCGCACTCGAGGGTGAACGACTCAAAGTCGCGCCCTTCGAGCAGCGCATACTGCACGGGATATCTGGGATTTGCTTCCTGCGGCCGCGCCGCCAGCATGATCAGGGTACCATCGCGATAGAGCCATTCTTCAGCTCTTGGCACCCTCCATTTTTGCCCGAAAGCGTCAATCGACTCGGCGGCGAGGGCCAGGATTAGGAAGATGGGTAGCATTCCTACTAAAATAAGAGATTTGATGGACCTTGAACAGCAATTGGTAAAAATGCGTGAAGATTGGGACGCCCGTGCCCGCGAAAACGCCAAACATTATGTACAGACCGCCCAGACCGATTGGTCCGATGAAGAGTTCTATGCTTCCGGTGAACAAACCGTCAGCGAAGAGATCCGCACGGATATGATCAACATCTGTCAGGACAAAGATCCCAAGCAGATGCGTGTCCTTGAAATCGGTTGCGGTGCCGGCCGGGTCACCCGCGCCCTCGCCAATTTATTTGGCGAAGTCTACGCAGTCGATGTCTCCGGTGAAATGATCGCCCAAGCCGAAAAGGGCCTTCGCGACCATCCAAACGCCCACGTCTTCCAGAACAACGGAAAAGACCTGAGCATTCTTCCGGATCTTGGCTATGACTTCGCCTTCTCCACCATCGTTTTCCAGCACATCTCTTCCAAAAAAGTGATTGAAACCTATGTCCAGGAAGTGAGCAGACTTCTTCGCCCCGGTGCCCTCTTCAAGTTTCAGGTGCAGGGTTATACTGGTTGCGATACCAACCCCGACGATACTTGGGTGGGTGCCAGCTACAGCGACGAAGAAGCAATAGAAATGGCAGAGCGCTGCGGTTTTGAACCGCGCTACCGTCACGGTGCCGGCGAACAGTATTTCTGGCTCTGGTTCTTCAAGCGTTAAACTCTACAATGGCTTGGAGCTACCCCAATCTTACTTGGCCAGACGGTCGCCCATTCGACGATACCTGTGTATTGTTCACACCCGCACCCGAACAAATCGGTGTTCCGCGTATCGTCACAACTACGCTACGCAAGTCGGATCAATTGCTGCACTGCAAGCTGCGGCAGGCCCTGCCCTGGGCTGTGCCGATCCTCTGCGCAATGGCTGCCTTTTCCGTTTCGCTGCAACTGAAAGACTCCACGCAGATTGGAATTCTGATCGGGGCTACAGTCATCGGCACGCCCTTGTTGACTTGGTTTCTCTACAGGCAGGCCCTTCGCTTCCGCCACACCCTCGCCTATCTGAGCGAAAACGGCATTGCCTGCTTTGAATGCTCTGGAAGCCCAAACAATTTCACGCGCCGCGAACTGCTTCTTTTCTCACAAGCCAAGGCGCTCTTCACCAAACGGAACGGTTCTGTATTTGAGTTCCTCTGGAAAGACCCCCAAGACCGGCTCGTTTTCCGCTGGGCAGGCAGCTTCGCGGGCGAAGGCATCGAGCCGCCGCGCAGTCACATCTTCCACGCTCTCAAAGCCGCCGAAAGCACCTGGACTTCTTTCCTGGTCGAAGATGCAACGCAACAACTCGCCTGCGGCGGGGGAGTCGCTTTTCCGCTGCTTGGCCAAGGTACATTGCGCGTTACTTCCACCCACCTCACCTGGATGAAACCGGAGCGCAACCACACGATCTCCCGCGAAGACATGGAACTGTTCCGGTGTGAGTCCGGGATCTTTGAAATCACACCGAGCTACAAGGGCGAAGCGAAGGAATTTACAGGCTTCAAGATCGCTACCGGACAAGTCGGCAACCTCAACGCACTGACTGGCTTGCTAGAGCGTTACTTCACGACGTAAGGCCAGTAATTCACCAGCTTGAATCCGAGTTGGCTCACCATGAGGTAGCCGACTCCCGCGCCGAGCAGCAGAAGCACCGCGATAATGTAGGCCAGGATGTGCCAGGGGAATCTCTTGCCTTCGCGCGATAGCACCAGCAGGTACCCCGCGAAGACGCCAACGAAGTAAAGCAGGATCATCGGAACGGCGAAGATGAGCAGGTTGACTACATCGGGCGTTGGCGTAATAAACGCGGCCAGCAAGGTGATCGCGAGAATCGCGTAACGCGAATGCTCCATCAGGAATTTCGGTGTCACCACCCGCAACATAATCAGAAAGAAGATCAGTACCGGTAGCTCGAAGGTCACGCCAATCCCCAGCATCACGTTCACAAAGAGATCGAAATAAGAAACGATCGAGACCACTGGTTTGATCTTCGCGCCGGTAGTTGCGCCAAAATTCATACCGATACCCAGCAGGAAGGCAAGGCCGAAACGGAACGCGATGAAATAGGCAAAGCACCCGCCGGCAATGAACAAGCCTGCCGTACTCAATACAAACGGGGCCGCCATATTGCGTTCTTTTTTATACAACCCAGGTGCCACAAAGGCCCAAATCTGCCATAAGATCCATGGCGAGGCGATGAACAAGGCGGCGAGGAGCGGCAGCTTGAAATAGACGACGAGGAAGGCGTCCATCGGTTCGAGCTGCGCCAAATCGGGTTCGGCGCCAATGGCCCGCAACGCCGAAGCTGCGGGTTCGGATACGATTTCCCACAGCTTGCCGGCAAAAAAGAGGGAGCCGGCGTAGGCGACGACGAGCCCAACCACGGCCTTGATGAGGCGCGAGCGCAATTCTTCGAGGTGATCGAGGAAAGACATCCGCAGCATTCCATCGTCGTCTTCATCCTCTTCCTCCGCCGGAGGCGGGAGGGGAGGTGGAGGAGGAAGCGGCGGCGGTAGCGTTACCAGAGCCGTTTCGTTTGCATGCGGATCATAGGCATGCGGATCTTCGTACTGGCCGTGAATTTCGGCTGCACCCGGGTGGTCGTAGGCCGGTACCGGCGTGCCTTCGCCTTCAGGCACAATTTTCTTATCTTGCTCGTCCTGCGGCATGCTGTCGTGCTTTTCCTAACGGTGCTTTCTTAAGCCCTGGCTTCGTGTTTCCCGGCCATTTCCGTTGCGCTTTCCGCAGTGGACACTACCGCAGGTTCGATCTCCGAACCAACGGCGACTGTTCCCTCGACTTGGGCGATCTCAATGCTCCCATCCACCGCGTTTGAGCTTTCCTCAACCGCAGCGGTCTCCTTGTGCTCTCCATCAGGCGACGTCTCGGAGGTGTAGTCCGGATAGCTGTAGCCATCGTGGCTGTAGCCGTAGTCGTCATGCTGATACGAGTTGCTGTCGTAAACCGTGTTGTGAATCTCGCTGCCCAACTTCGCGGCTTCGTCCTTGATAGGGGAAGTTACCTTCTCGATGTTGGCCATTTCGCGATCAAACGTAGCTCGCAACTCGCTGGAGGCACGGCGGAATTCCGTGAGAGCTTTACCAATGTTTCGGCCAAGCTCGGGCAGCTTTTTGGGGCCGAAAATGAGCAGCGCGAGCAGAAAAATGAATACGGTCTCTTGCCAACCCAAAGGTCCCATAGCTGTCCTCCTATGGCTTCATTGTACCCGACGCCCCGGATATGGTGTACTTGCGGTGATGAAGCTCTACAGTTTACTCGTCTTGGCCGCCACAATTTCCTGGGCACAGGTCAAGCTCACACAAGCCCCAGACCGCATCCGCATCGAGATCAACGGCAAGCATTTTTCCGATTACATGATCAGCGCCGACGCGCCGAAGCCTTATTTGCACCCGATCCGCAGCGCTAGCGGCAAACAAATTTCCCGCAGCTTTCCGATGGATCTGGTGGAGGGGGAAAAGCGCGATCATCCGCATCACCGGGGCCTCTGGTTCTCGCACGGCGACGTAAACGGCTGGGACTTCTGGGGCAACGAAAAATCCCAGAAGGGTGTAGGGAAAGGCCGGGGTGAGATCAAAGTGGTTAAGGTCAAAGAGTTGAAGAGCGGCAAAAAATCAGGCTCCGTTTCGACGCTGCAGGACTGGCTCGACGGCAACGGCAAGCGCCTGCTCTCGGAATCGCGCACCATGACCTTCTACCCGGACAATGCTGGAGTTCGCAGCTTCGATTTCGACATCACACTTACCGCGATCGAGGAAAGCGTCTTTGGCGACACCAAGGAAGGGGTCTTTGCGCTGCGTCTCGTGCGCGCTCTTGAAGAAGAATCCACAGGTACCATGACGCGCGCGGATGGTTCCGAAAAAGAGAAGAATGTGTGGGGCAAGCGCAGTCCCTGGGTGGACTACTCCGGCACCCTGGACGGCGAAAAGCTGGGCGTCGCGATCCTCGACCATCCTTCGAATCCTCGCCATCCCACCTATTGGCACTCGCGCGCTTATGGGCTATTCGCCGCAAACATCTTTGGCGTCCATGATTTCACGAAGGACAAGAACACCAGCGTTGGCAACGCGACTCTCAAGCCCGGCGAGACCTTTCGCTTCCGTTATCGGGTGATGCTTCATCCGGGCGACGTCAAGTCGATTGATGTGCCCCTGGAGTGGAAAAAGTTTGCGGCCCTGAAGTAGGTTTGGCTGTACGAAGCACTGGTCGCTCGGCTCGAGTGAAGCTGACACGGCAAGCCAAGGCCGGGCGAGACCTTTCG
>JBKJSR010000116.1:0-17166 GCA_046594355.1 Bryobacter sp. | reverse complement strand
AAGATTGCGGAAAAATTCATGACTTACAACTCGGACTTCTTCTGGCTCTCGCCACCCTTGCGCCCTCCGCCTCCCGGAACACGCGGACTCACTTTCAAACCCGGAGCGATCCGCAACTGCCCCTCGGTCACAACCGTCTCCCCCTCGGCAAGCCCCTTCGTGATCGCTAGCTCCGTGCCATTCCGCACCCCTGTCGTCACTGGCCGGTTCTCGACACTGCGATCATCCTTCACGACATAAATGAACGATCCATCCTGGCCCGTCTGTACGGCTTGATTGGGCACTACCACCGCCCCCTCGATTACACCCAGACGCATCCGTACCCGGACAAATTGCCCCGGCCACATCTTGCGCTCCGCATTCGGAAAAGTAGCGCGAAGCCGTAACGTACCCGTCGTCGCATCGACCGTGCTCTCGATAAAGGCCAACACTCCAACACTTGGCGCTTCACTCAAATCCTGAGAAGCGGCAAACACGGCAATCTTCTCCTTTCCGAATCGGCTCGCGATCTTTTGAAACTGCGACTCGGGCACGGCGAAGCTTACATTCACCGGCTGAATCTGATTGATCGTAACCAGCTCGCTCGTGTTCGCCGAAACAATGTTACCCGGTTTGATCAACAGCGAACCCGTACGGCCTGTAATCGGTGCCTTGATCGTTGTGAAACCAACCTGCACCTTCAGGTTGTCGATGGTCGCTTTGTTCGCCGCAATGTCTGCCTTCGAACTCTCAATCCCAGCCCGGTCCGCGTCCGTCAGTTCCTTCTGCGCCAGTGCCTGCGCCGCCGCCTGTGCCCCTTGCTCCTTCGAGGCGATGCCTTCCTTCATCAGCATTTCATTTCGCTTCGACACGGAGTTGAAATAATCCGCCTGTGCCATGTCTTTCGCCAGATTGGCCATTGCCTGGCGCAATTGCGCTTCGCTTCTGGCCAGATTCGCAACCGCTTGATCGACTTGCGCGGTTAGCGTTCGGCGATCTATCTCGAAGAGCGGATCCCCAGCCTTTACAAACTCGCCTTCATTGAAAAAAGCCGCCTTCAATTCCCCGCTCACTTGAGGCTTGATGATCACCGTCGAACTCGCCTCGACATTGCCAATCACGTCCAGATCAATCGGCATATCCTTGGTAGTTGATTTCACCACCACCACGGGAATTTCACCGCCCTTCTTGCCCCCGGGAGCTGTTGCCGCCTGCTGATTGCAAGATGAAAGAAAAAGTATGGAGGCTGTGGCGCAAGCCATCAGAAAGGAAAACAGATTTTGCATTGAGGTTTTGTGAAGTTCGGGAAGAATGCCCTAAAATAGCAGGACTTTGATTCCTAGCCAAAAGTTACATTCAGCGAAGTTGGCGCAGCGATCCACTCTGCCGGAACGTTAACTGATGGCTAAACTCCAGACTGCGAAACTACGGCGAGATCTGGACCTCTCCATCCGTTGAACTCCTGAGCACAGTTTCCAACCGCAGCACAGCGTGTTAGTCGTGATTTAACAACCGAACACCTTCGAAACGCTTTGGATCGCGTCCCGCAAGAATCGGGCTTCGCCGTTCAATGCAGGAATATGGAATGCTGATTTCTAGCGCCCGGACAAACGATTTATCACACGTTTTTCAAACTCTTTATCGGCATCGACCTGATCGCACATCTGCCTACTCCCAGAGCGCAACTGCTGAAGCTGGCGCGCAAGGCGGGAACAATAGAGACACATTGCGAGGTGTACCTGGACTTCCATCCTCTTCCACCAACTCTGGGATTGGAGGTGATCTGATGTCAGTAACCTCGCCACGTTCTTGCACGAAATCATCGTTTACTCCAGCCCTTCAATTCGAGACACTCACGCAGTCTGGTTCGCGCCCGATGAATTAGCACTCCAAAGTGAGTGACGGTCACGCCCAGAATCTTACAGATTTCTTCCGTTTCAAATCCCTCGACCTCGCGCAGCACGAACGCTTCTCTCTGATTCGGCTGCAGGCCTTCCATGCAGCCACGAATCAATGCTCCCAATTCCTTGGACAAGAAGAGGCGCTCCAGATCGGCAGGAGGGCTAGCCCAATTGCCGTTCCCATCAAATCGCGATTCAAACACCTCATCGATATCCTCCATCTGGTCATTGATGCTCGAAGCCCTGCGGCGCTCCTGTGCTTTTCGGTGCAGAATTCCAAACAGCCAGGTTCGAAGC
Source organism: Bryobacter sp. (assembly GCA_046594355.1). Lineage (GTDB taxonomy): Bacteria > Acidobacteriota > Terriglobia > Bryobacterales > Bryobacteraceae > Bryobacter. The sequence goes on along the minus strand of JBKJSR010000116.1, from coordinate 14,989 downwards.
TGTGATCTGCCCTCGAAGCTATCCAGCCGCTCGATGAACGTGACGAACACGTCCTGCACCAGATCTTCTGCTTCCTGCTTTGGAAACCCCCGCGCTACGGCTGCGCGGAACAAGGTCCGGGCCTGATCGTTAACCACTTCGGCAAGCGCTGCGGGGTCGCGCCGCCGTAGACGGTCTAGAAAGCCGGGACTGATATATGTCGAGAGCGTCATGCCAGAGAATGAATTTTACGCCTACACTTCAGCATACGCGCAGCCCGGGTCCGGGGCATTCCACCTGCGGTGTTGAAGCCTGCTTCAAAGTTTTTCACCGGGGGCCTGTAAGATTTTGCGCTCGCTTCTCACTTACTCAGTGGAAATCAACAAAACTTTCCAATCGCAATTGAGCGCGACCGCAAACCGTCATAGTCGGCAGGCGTCGCGTGATAATTCACAACCAAGGAGATTAATTATGAAACTATCAAAGCAATCGCTAGCGCTTGCCGCTGCCTTCGCTGGCTTGCTGGGCGGTACCGCCGCCCGTGCATCTCAACCGCTGCAGACAACAAGCCCTCTGGCCTCGGCAGGAGTGTTGGCTGATTACGCCGACGATAAAAAGAAGATTGAGAAGCACGCTTGCAAGGGACAGAATTCTTGCAAGGGTCAGGGCGGCGGAGGAAAGAAGTTGATGGGTAAGAACGAATGCAAGGGCAAAGGTGCCTGCGCGACCGACGGATCCAAACCCAAGATGTAGTTGGCTGGCCTGGGGGGCTGCCAGTGGCCGCCCCCAGATCATTCCACAAAGATTGAATTCGACGCTAATGCACAAATTCAACGAATTCGGAATCGGAGTAGGTCTTCGTGTTCCGCACCTGAATCACATTCTCCAACGAAAGCCGATCGTAGATTGGTTCGAGATCATCTCGGAAAATTATATGGTGGGCGGCGGACGGCCGCTAGATGTGCTTGACCGCATTCTTGAGCAATACAAGGTGGTACAGCATGGCGTTTCCATGTACTTCGGTTCCGCAGAGCGGCTGAATCGGGATCATTTAAAGAGTCTCCGATCCTTAGTCCGCAGAACCCGAACGCCATGGCTGACCGATCATCTGTGTTGGGGCAGCGTAGATGGCCGATATACTCACGACCTTCTCCCTATGCCATACACTTTTGAGGCCGCCAGGATCACTGCGCGGAAGATCCGGCAGGCCCAGGATTTCCTCGAAGTGCCAATCGCCGTTGAAAACGTGAGCAGCTATGCAGAGTTCCACTTGTCCGAGATGACCGAATGGGAATTTCTCAACGAGGTTGTAGAGCAAGCCGACTGTGGCATCCTCCTCGACGTCAACAACATCTATGTCTCGTCCCGCAATCATGACTTCAATCCGCAGGAATATGTCAAGGCAGTAGACCCGGTTCGGGTGATGCAAATTCATATCGCGGGTCACTCGAATTTCGAAAAGTTCTTGTTGGACACGCATGACCATCCGGTGATTGATCCGGTTTGGAGTCTTTACGAACTTGCTATCCAGCGCTGTGGGCCTACGCCTACATTGCTCGAGTGGGATGACCACATTCCATCTTTTGAAGAACTCCACGCCGAAGCGCTGAAGGCCGCCCAGTACATGCCGGATGCGGCCATGGTGAAGCAATGAAATTGATCGAGATGCAGCGCCGAATGGCAGCCCTACTAATGTTGCCACTAACCGCAAAGGATCGAATCGCCCGCAAATCGCCCGCTGGTCTAGTTATGAAGGAAGAAGCGGAATATTTCATCAAACCGAACAGCCTGCTCACTTCGCAAGAGCGTCTGGAAATCTACAGCCGTAGCTACTGGTTTCGTATTCTCGATTCTTTCCGCGACGATTTCCCAGGTTTGGAGGCCATCCTTGGCAGCGTTGCATTTGAACGAATGGCCAGAGCCTATCTCGTAGATTGTCCGTCGCAATCGTTTACGTTGCGTGATCTCGGGTCACGCCTCGAGACATGGCTCAAAATGCATCCGTGCTTCGCAGGCCGAAATCAGATGCTCGCGATCGATATGGCGCGCCTGGAATGGGCGCACATCCTCGCTTTTGATGGTCCATCCGAAAAGCCTCTCGGTCCGGAAGATCTTGCCGACTTGAAGCCTAGCCTGCGGGTCGGAGTCCAACCTTACCTTAGCCTTTTGCGTCTTCAGTACCCGGTGGACGATATTCGCATCGAGGTGAACAAAGATAGCGAGGGGGCGGCGGCCAGCAATGTGGCCCTCCGTAAGCCGCGCATCCCGGTTGCCCGCCTGCACCAGCGGAAGTCGGAGCCCATTTTCCTCGCCGTGCATCGCGTGGACCTTAGCGTTTACTATCGCCGATTGAGCGTCGAAGAGTTTCGTCTGCTGACTGCGCTTCGCGACGGTCGATCCATAGCCGCAGCAATTCACAGTGCTTTCGATGACAGTTCGGCACTCGCAGAGAGAATCCCGGAATTGCTCAAGCTTTGGTTTGCTACTTGGTCTGAATTCGGCTGGCTCACTGCTCGCCCCAAATCTTATAGAGGATTACCTTCATGAAAGAATTGATTGAAAAGTTTTATTACTGGCTGAACCAGGGAGCGCTAGGCATGCAATCACCTTTTCTCCTGCTCGTACGCTTCTACTGGGGCTGGCAGTTCATACAAACGGGTTGGGGGAAAATCAATAACATCCCCAAGGTCACTGAATTCTTTACCAGTCTCGGGATCCCCATTCCCGGGCTGCATGCTCAATTCATTGCAGGATTGGAATTCGTTGGCGGCATCCTCCTTGTATTGGGTCTGGCCTCGCGATTCATCGCCTTGCCGCTCACGATCAACATGCTGGTCGCATACATTGTTGCGGACAGGGAGGCACTTTTTTCAGTCATTTCCGACCCTGACAAGTTTACAGCCGCTGCGCCGTTTACGTTTCTGGTTGCCTCATTCATAATCCTGATATTCGGGCCCGGCAGCATCGCCTTGGATACGTGGGTCGGCAAGCGATTCGACCCTACGAACCAACTTGCAGCAAAGCCGTCAATGCAAAGCTAAGAGCACGACTCCGCACCTTGACCACGTCACCAAACAGGCGGGGCACCCCTTGCTGCACCCCGCCCGCCTCCCAAACCAACTAGTTGATCTTTACTTCCGTGTTGTTTCGCACAAGGTTGCTTGCATTCGGGTTGCTGGATGCACTCACCCGGAAGATGAATGTATTTCCCTCGGCCACATTGAACTCGGACGTGTCACTGAAGGCCAATGCTTGACGGTATCCACGAATCAGGTTTCGCGTGATCAGGTCTCCCTTCGGGCCATTACTGTCAGTGTCGCTTGGGTTGTAGCAGATGCCGAGCGGCGAAGTTGTTGCTGATGCAGTCAGCGTATTCCCCTCAATCCGGTTTCCGAAGGTCGCACCGCCGCGAATGAAAATACCCAGCGCCGTATTCAGAAACTGATTGTTGACAATCATCGAATTCGAGGTTCCGACAAACATGATGCCTGCTTCAGGTGGTGCACCAGAGAGTCCACGAATGCGCAGGTTCTCGATCCGTACATTGATCGAGTTCATCGCCACTATACCCATCAGCGCCGATTCGATACTGCCATTCTTTACAACGACGTTTCTGGCGCCCACAATTCGAACGCCAGCTCCAGTCGCATTCCCCGCGCCCGTAATCGCAAAGCCATCCAGGTCGAGCGTAATGTTGTTGCCGGTAATAATGATTCCCGCTCCCGTAGAGCTGGCTACCGACTGTCCCATGGTCAGAACATAGGTGCCCGGCTCAGTGAGCAAAGTAGGGCCATAGATGCCGATCTGCCGGACACTTGGGGGCTGAGCCATTAGAGAAAGCGCACCGATGCCAAGTGCGTTGAACTTTACTTCCGTGGTGTTTTCACGATGTTGGCCGCATTCGGGTTGCGCCGTCGCACTCCTTTAGCTAACTCTAAATCGGCATCGACGGCTGTGGAATGAAGCGGAATCAAGCGTATCTATCCAATGAGTCGCACCTCTCGTAAAAATCCCCCGTTTTCGTTCAGCCGAGAAAGCTCAACGGATTTCCGACGGCAATCCTAAGCGGCCGCCCGATGTTGGAAACGTACTCTTTCTCGTAGTCCACGCCCAGTTTTTTGAAAATGGTCGCGACGAGATCCGGCACTTCCACCGGACGCTCCTTCACATACATTCCGTCTTTGTCGGAAGCCCCAACCACCTGCCCCTGCGGCACACCCGCACCAGCCAGCACCAGCGAAAAACAATTCGGCCAATGGTCCCGCCCATTGTTCACATTGATCTCCGCCGTGCGCCCAAATTCTCCCGTCACAATCACCAGCGTCGTATCAAGCATCCCCCGCTGCTCAAGATCGCCGAGCAACGCGGAAAACGAGCGGTCGAGTTCCGGCATGAATTCATTCGCATAGGCTGGAAACAGCGTGCTGTGGTGGTCCCAGGCATTGTCGCCCTTACCGACGCTCACAAACCTGACCCCCGCCTCCACCAGTCTCCTCGCGAGCAATGCCCCCTGGCCCATCGCCGTCTTTCCATACTGCTCCCGCAATGCCTCCGGCTCTTCGGAAATCTGAAACGCCTTCTTCGCACGCGCCGATTTCATCAAATCGAAAGCCGATTGATAGTAACTATCGAGAGTCTCAAAAGTATCTGTCGTATCGTACTTGCGGATCTTCTCATCCACCAAATGCAACAGACTGTTGCGCCCCTCCATGCGAGCCCAATCCACTCCCATCGGCAATTCCATATCGCGCACGGAATACTTCGCCGCACTCGGATCTCCGGCTGAAAACGGATTGTACTTCGGCCCCAAAAATCCCGCCCGGGCATTGTTGCCGCGCGGCTGTGGCACAACCACATAGGGCGGCAACTCGTTGCGCGCACCCAGCTCCTTGTACAGCACGCTTCCCACGCTTGGCACCAGCAGCGTCGGCAAAGCATCGTGCCCGCTCAACATCAGCGTCTGCGCCGTTCCATGCGCCGATTGCTTGTGCGTCATCGACCGGATCAGTGTCAACTTGTGCATCAGCTTCGCCGTCCGTGGCAGATGCTCTGAAATATGCAGCCCCGGAATCGAAGTCGGAATCGCTCCAAACGTAGTGCGGTACTTGCGATCCGATTCGGGCTTCAGATCAAAGGTGTCGAGATGGCTCAACCCGCCAGCCAGCCAGAGATGAATGATTGAAATGTCTTTCCCCGCCGCCTTCGCCGATTGTGCCCGCAACTGCTCCACCATGCCCCAGTCCAATGAGCCAAAGGTAGCGATTGAACCAATTCTCAAAAACCCGCGCCGGTCAAAAGTGTTCATCATTCGCTCCTAGTGCTGGTACATGAATTCTTTGGAATTGAAGATCGCCCACAGCAGATCCTGAAACACTGCCTTGCGCTCTCCACTTACTATCCGCGTGCGAATTGCACTGCGTTCCGCCTCAGACGGCTGCCTCACCAGTGCCGCCAGATACACATGATCTAACAGCGCATCGTCGCTCAAATCCCAGGGCAGCTTGGCCTTCGATACCTTGTTCTGAATCGTCGATCCCGAGATGAGGTGCATCGTCTGCGCCATGTCCGGCTGCGCGTCGCGTTCGCAAATGATGTCACGGCTCAAACGGCCAAAGCTCGAGAGCATATAGCTGCCGCCTCCCCCATACACCTGCATCGCGCGTGTCTCGGGTGGATAACCGGCAAACTTCTCCTCCACCTGCGCCGTCTGACTCATCGTATCCACCAGAATCTCGGCCATCAGCCGCCGCACGGGAAAGTGCGAAAGGTTTCTCGCGTCCCCCCGGTTGCTCTCGTTTGGCTCGGCGCTTAATTGATAAGTACGCGAGTTTAAGATCGTTCGCTCTAAGTGCCTCAGGTCGTAGCGATGCGCAATCAAATCCGCCGCTAATGCATCGAGCAACGCCGGATGTGTCGGCGGATTCGTCACCCGGAAGTCATCCACTTCCTCGACAAAGCCCCTACCGAAATAATGCTTCCAAACCCTGTTCACGATCGTCTTCGCGAAATAGGGGTTCTTCGCCGACACCATCCAGTCCATCAGATTCTCCCGAATATCCCCATCCTGCGTATCCGCAATCGTGGCCCCGTCGAGAAACTTCGGGCTAACCTTCTTCTTCGTCTTTGGATGCTCGACACTGCCCTCTTCCATATACTGTGTCGCGTTCTCGTCGTTCTCGTAAACTTCTTTGATCCCGACTCGCGCGAAAAATGCCGCAAAGCCATAGAAGTCGTCCTGTGTCCAGCGCTCCCAGGGATGGTTATGGCACTTGGCGCATTCCATCCTCACACCGAGAAAAAGCTGGCTGATATTGGTCGCATGGTCCGGTGCATTCGAGTCGAAACTGATGTTGTAAAAGCTGGTCGGCGACTGCTTCACTTCCCCCATGGAGGAATTGCCAAAACTATGCGAACCCTGGCTCAAGATCAATTCCCGCACCATTCGGTCGTAAGGTTGATTCGCCCCGAAGGCATCCCGCAAATATCCGTAAACAATCTTTGCGCCCTTGTTGCCGGCCTCGCGCGTACCCGCCCTGGTCAGTTCGCTAAACTTCAACGCCCAAACTTCCGCGTGCTCCCGTCGGGCGAGCAACTGCTCGATCAACTCCGCTCGCTTGCGCGGATTCGTCGAGCTCAGATAGGTGCGCGACAACTCCGGCGGCGGCAGCAAGCCCGTTGTATCCAGATACACGCGCCGCAAAAATTCCGTTTCACTTGCCTCCTTCGAAGGCTTGATGTTCAGCCGGCGCAGCTTCTCGAAAATTTTCTCATCCACATAGTTCTTGCTCTCGACAACCGGATAGTCCTTCGCCGTAACTGAGCCCGCAACGAGTATGCGCGAAGCCACCGCAAAGCCCATCGTTCTCACCATCACCGCCGTCTCGCCCGCTTGCAACGCCTGCACCTGCCCCTTAGCGTTCACCTGCACGGTGTCCGGGTCGTTGGCCACATACTGCGCGAGCTGCGTCACATCCCGCAAAGTTCCGTCTGAATACTTCGCGATGGCCACCAATTGCTGCGTCGCCCCGGCCCCCACGAGCAACCGCTCTTCCGGGTATACCGACAGCGATGCAATGCGCGGCGTGTTCCCTGAATCATAGGGTGCCCCCTGCTCAATCCAGTCGAGCAAGACCCGATACTGCAGCGAATCCGGCGCAAAACGAAATCCGCCCCCATGGGGTGTCTGCGCTGTCGCCTTGCCGAGCAGCATGCTTTTTGCCCCCTCGTGCCGATCGATACGCTTCGCCTTCACGTTCGTCACTGCCTCATAGTCGAGCAGCGGATCATTGCCAAATAACGAGAGCTTGAAACCCCGCTGCCCGCGGATCGACCCGTGACAATTCGAGCCCGCGCAACCACTCATCGTAAAGATCGGACTCACATCGTTGATAAAGCTGATGCCCGGCTTGCGAGCCGCAGGCCTGACGCGAACCGGCACGTTCAACGCCTTGCCTCCGCAAACCAGCCGCAAGACCGGGGCCTGCTTCGCCGTCACTACATTCGGCACGTTACAGGTCCCTGTCACGTCGCGTTCATAGCCATCGGCATTGCGATCCGTCACCGTGATCACCTGCTTCGCATCCTGGCCGTAGAGTTCGACTCGCGGCGGATAGACGCTGATCGCCGCCATGACTGGCACTGCAAAAAGCAAAACAAAGTTCATCACATCGCGCTCCTGCGCACCTGTATGGGGTGCGACTTTCCGATTACCGCGCCGCGAATCCGTCCCACAAGAACAAATTCCCCCGGCGCTTTCTCTGCGGCCTTCAGCTTCAAGTCCGCCCTCGTACTCGCCGCCGCCACTTCCGTGAGATCAACGGCCAATCCGTTCGCCGCTGCCTCTATCGTAAGCTCAAGCGGATCCTTACCTCCATCGAGGCGCGTCACGATTGCCGTAAACTGCGCCACTCCCGCCTTGTCCAGATTCACGGACTGCGGCACACCCAACACCACTCCCGGCGCATCCGCGATCGTCGCTCGCAACGCATCCTCTTCCGCAGTGCCGATATGGCGAATGCGCCCCCGAAAATACCGCGCCTTCCCGCCGCGCTCTACCGTTTCTCCCCCCATCACTCCACGGCCACGAAAACGGATCGCCGCGAGATTCACGGGAGCATCGGCAGCCACGGCAAAGCTCAGCTCGACATTGGTCCCATCGAGATAATGAGTCTCTCCGCAGGTGCCCGTATACGGCGTATTCTTCACCTCCGCAACCATCGGCTTCACGCTCACTCCCGGAGGCAAATTCTCCGCCCAAACTTCCACCGGCGCATTCCAACCCTCCAGCCGCCTTACCCTCACCAGCACCATATTGCTCCGCCCCCGGTAGAACGTATCGTCCGTCCCAATTACCTGGATTGAGAAATCCGGCTTCGCTTCTTTCATCGTCAAGCGATACAAAAAGCTTGGGTCGCCGCGATACTGCGCATCCCGCACTGCTGCAACATAACGTCCGGCCTTCGGTAAGGTGTAAACCAGATGCGGGTCCAGGTTGGCCGGCTCCTTACCCGTGTTCGTGGTCGGATCATCCTGATAAGCCAGTCGCTTGCCCGTCTCGTCGTAGAGCAGCACCATCGGATCCGTCAGATATCCCAACTGCATCCCCGCAACATCGAGCACCACCGTCGTTGCTTTCTCCACGCGAAAAACAAAGTAGTCCGCCGCCTTCGCCTTGTCTAAAATTCCGTTGGCTACAACCGGTAATGAAACTGGTTTGGGGTCTCTCCGGTTTCGCGCCGTTGCATCCGATACATCGATCTCCGCGTATCGCGACACCACAAACGGCACCGGCACCGTCGCTCCCGCCACATGCAGCCTGTATTCACCTGGCACCACCGCCGCGGGAATCGCAATCCTCACCCGCGCCTTCTCAAATCCAGCCGACAAAACCTCACCCTTCGCTAGCCCATCCCCCAGCCAAACCTCCTTCACCCCCTCAAGATTCACCCCGTGCAAAGTCACATCGACAGTCTTGCCACTGGTCCCGCCGGCAGGCATCGCCAAATCTATATGTGGCATGGCTCCAGCCACCAACCGGTAATCCGACGTATCCGACCCCGCTTCACTCGACCCGTAAACCCGCAAAAAATAAATGCCATTCGCCGGCACGCGAAACTTCAAATGCGGATCCTTAAACCCGTAATAATCGTCCGAGTCGGCTAGCTCCACGCCTTTGGCATCGAGCACACTCAGCGCCGCATCCGTATTCGCCCCATTCCGCGTCGCCAGGACATCAAAGCTAAGCATTTGCCCGAGTTTTCCCTCAATGCGATAGAAATCATAATCCGCCGCCTTCAGAATTCCGTTCACCAAGGCAGGGAAGACCAGATCTTCCGCCTGCGCCCGTGTATCGTTCGGCTCCTTCTCGCTCCGTTCGACAAACGAGTTCACATCAAAATATCCGATCGCTGATCCATGCGAACAAAGCAGGCGAAAGTCATGCCTTCCTGGTTCTACATCGGCGGCCATCTCAATCCGCACCGTCACCCGGTAAGGGTCCGAATTCAAAATTTCGGCCTTCAATTTTGGGGAGCTAAAAACGACTTGCTTCGCGCTTTGAAGGTTTCTGCCCTTTAGTTCGATCTTGACAGCAGTTCCTCGCTGCCCGCCGTGCGGAAAAGTCCCTTGAATCTGGGGCCAAATGGGCGGAATTTTCGTCTGAGCCGTGATCGCGAGGCTCAACCCGAAGCAAAGGGTAAGAAACCGTAGCGGCAGCACTTTAAGCATGAAAGAATCTTATCGAATTCAACAGGCGATTGCCCGTCAATCTGGCCTACATTAACTGACGCACGGTCCGCAGCAGCATCTCGCAATCCACCGGCTTCGGCAAATAGCCCTGCATTCCCTGCGACAGACAAAGCAACCTGTACTCTTCACCAACATTCGCGGTCAACGCCAGCACAGGCGTTTTCTCATACCCGCTGATATCCCTCAACCGCGTCGTCGTCTCGATTCCGTCCATCCCCGGCATCTGCAAATCCATTAGAACCAGATCGAAGCGCCGCTCTTCCGCCAACCGCAATGCTTCTGCCCCGCTCGTCGCCAGCGCAATCTTGTACCCTCCACGCTTGAGATAGGCTTCTGCCACTTTGCGCGCAGCCTCATTGTCGTCCACAACCAGCACAGACTTCTCGCTCGGAACTGTAAAACCCGCTTCAAGATCCGAATACCCGAACGGGATCGTAAACGAAAAAGTACTGCCTTTCTGGGGCGTACTGTCAACCATCAACTCCCCACCCAGAATCTTCGCCAGCCCCTGCGCCAGCGTCAAGCCCAATCCAAGCCCCGAATATCGCCGCGCCAGTCCGCCCTCAAGTTGCTCAAACGATTCGAAGATCCGCTGCATCTGCTCCCCGTCGATCCCAATCCCGCTATCGCGCACTTCCACTTTCAGCAGGAAATGTTCCGCATCGCTCTCGTGCGCGGCAATGCCCACAACCAGTTCTACCTGCCCTTGTTCGGTAAACTTCACGGCATTGGAAAGCAAATGCTGCAACAGCTTCCGAAACCGCAACTCATCGCCCCGCGCAGCCTCCGGTACCTCGTCCGACAGCCGTAAGTAAAACGCAATCCCTTTTTGCCGCGCCTTCACCAGCCACTGCGCCGCAAGAGACTCGATCGCTTCCTGCAAAAGAAAATCGGTGGGTTCGGTGCGTGTATCCCCGGCGACCAATGCCGTAAATTCCAGCGTCGAACTCAAGACGGCATACAACTCCTCGGCGCAAGCCTTCGTCAAATTCACGTATTCCCGCTGCTCGCTGCTCAAGTTCGATTGTTCGAGAAGGCTCGTCATGCCCAGAATCCCGCTGAGCGGTGTGCGCACCTCGTGGTTCAATGCCGCAAGGAATTGGCGCTTCAGTCGTTCTAGCTCTAGCCGATCTGGCATTCTCTAGGAATATCGGCGGAAGACCTTAGTTCCTTTAGACAAACTGAGGGAAATCCGGGCTAGCTGGGAATCAGCAGCCCCTGAATCCCGGCCACTAAAGTGCACGTCAGTACATGCACCATCCAACCATAATGAATCCAATGTCTTGTGAAGCGGATTACGAGCCGGACATCTTGTAGTGCCATGGAACACTACTATTGTCGCTAAGGTTTTCCCCTGAGCCAACTACTTAGGGTACTGCCTGAGCCCCTAGTCAGTACTAATAGATCGATCTGGCACCCTGCGGCTGCGTCTTCCACCGCCGGTGCAACCACAACCACTGTGCCGGATCCCGCCGGATCACTCCCTCAAAATGCTTCGCCAGCCTCGCCGTATCCTCAACCACATCCCCGGTCATCGCAAACACCGGGTCGAAGCGCAGCACATACTTCCCCTTCTTCGCGTCCCAAAGCGCATAACCCGGAATCACCGCCGCCCCAGTCTTGTGTGCCAGCTTCGCAAAAGTCGTTCCCGTGCATGCCGGCATTCCAAAAAAATCGACAAAAGCCCCGTTTTCCGGCAGTGTATTCTGATCGATCAAGATCCCAACCGGCTCATTCGCCGCCAGCGCCTTCAAGATCCCGCGCAGAAAATCCTGTTTGTCGAGAATGCGGTTCCCCGACCCTGTCCGGTACCGCTTGATCAACACATCGAGCACAGGGTTATCGAGCGGCCTCACCACCACATTCATCGGCTCCGTCATCAGCGCGTGCGCAAACGCACTCAACTCCCAGTTCCCCAGGTGCCCCGTCGCAAACAACACCCCCTTGCCCCCAGCCTTCGCCTCCGTATAATGCTCCACGCCCTCATACTCGATCCACTCTCCGATGTTCCCCGCATGCCGCGTCGGAAATCGCGAAAAGTAGTACAGCATCCGCCCCAGCGTTTCATAAACGCCATCCGTCGTCAGCGCCGCATCCACCTCGGGCAAGGCCCGCGATAGGTTCCGCTCCGCGCTCTGCCGCATCCGGCGGGCAACCCGGTCCAGCAGCCTCGCCAGCGCTAAGGAAAAGCCCAAAGGCGCATGCGCCGCGATTCCCAGCAGGCCGCGCACCAGTCCAGCCTCCAGATGATTCCGAAAACCTGATCTGGCTCTGCTCACGCCTCCCGCTCGATCCAGCCTCCGCCAACTACCAGCTCGCCCTGATAGAACACAGCCGCCTGCCCCGGCGTCACCGCTCGCTGCGGCACATCGAATTCAATCTCGGCTTCGCTCCGGTCTGTCTTCGGGTAAATCGTCGCCGGTGCCGGCAGGTGACGGTTCCGGATCCGCACCTCCGCACGGATCGCTTCCCCCGGCGGCGCAATCGAAATCCAGTTGATCTGCGCCACCGAAAAACGCTGCCGCAGCAGTTGCTCACCCGATCCAACCTGCACTTCCCGCGTCGCCGGATTTGTCTGAATCACATACAGCGGCTCGCCCACACTCACGTTCAATCCCCTGCGTTGACCCACTGTAAAATTATGAATTCCGCCGTGCTCGCCCAGCTTTTTACCTTCGCGATCCACAATGTCCCCGCGCGTCACATCCGTCTCGATCCCCTGCTCCTTAGAATAGGCTTCGATGAACGCCGCATAGTCGCCATTCGGCACAAAGCAGATCTCCTGGCTATCCGGCTTATCCGCCACCGGCAACCCAAGCTCCTGCGCGAGCAGACGCACCTCGGTCTTCACCATCCCGCCCAGCGGAAACATCGTTCTCGCGAGTTGATCCTGCTTCAGCCCCCAGAGGAAATAGGTCTGATCCTTGGTCGTATCCGCCGACCGCAACAACTGCCAGCGACCGCTCACTGCATCCCGACGAATCTGCGCATAGTGGCCCGTCGCAACCTTCTCGGCACCGATCCCGTCCGCCATCTCAAGAAACTGATCGAACTTGATGAAGTTGTTGCATAGCGTGCAAGGGATCGGCGTCTTGCCCGCAATGTAATCCGCCACAAACGGCTTCACTACATGCTGCTCAAAACGATCCTCGAAATTCACCACGTAATACGGAATGCCCAGCTTCTGCGCCACATAGCGGGCATCGTAAACATCGTCGATCGAACAGCAGCGCCCCGCCGCTCCCTCGTTCGCGATCTCGGGCAAACGCCGCTGGTTCCAGAGCTGCATCGTTAAGCCCACAATGGCTTCGCCCTGGCGCTGCAACAGCCCGGCCACAACAGAGGAATCCACCCCGCCGGACATGGCGACGGCAATCGGAGGAGTATCAGACATAAGCGGGCGACAACTTTCTCAAACGCAAAACAGATTCTGCAACGGCTCGCACCAGGGCATCCACCTCGTCCGCCGTGTTGCCCAGCCCCAGCGAAAAACGTATCGACGATCTCGCATCCGGGCTACTCAATCCCAGCGCCAGCAACACATGCGACGGTTCTACCGAACCACTCGAACAAGCCGCGCCGCTCGATACCGCAAAGCCCTTCATGTCGAGCGCAATCACCAGCGGCTCCCCTTCAATTCCAGGAAATCGCACGTTCGTCACATTCGCCGCACGCCGCTCCCGCTCCCCGTTGATATGCACGTCCGGCACCGAGGCAACCAAGCCTGCCTCCAGGCGATCCCGCAACTCCCCACTCATCCATCGAACCCTTCCACACGCAACACCAAACCCGACCGCCGCCGGCACATTCTCGGTCCCCGGCCTGCGATCCCGCTCATGATGTCCGCCAAAAGTCCTCTTGCGCAACGGCGTTCCTTTGCGCACATAGAGAGCGCCAATGCCCTTCGGGCCATTCAGCTTGTGCGCGCTCAGGCTCATCAGATCCACGCCCAGCTTTGCAACATCAATCGCCATTCTGCCCGGTGCCTGCACCGCATCGCAATGCATATAGACTCCCGCACTCTGCGCGATCGCCGCCACTTCCGCGATCGGCTGCATCGTTCCAATCTCGTTGTTAATCGCCATCAAACTGATCGCCCGTGTCGTCGGCCGCAGCGCCCGCGCAATATCGTCGGGGTCCACCACGCCACCACCGCTCACTGGCACCACGGTCGCGTCATGCCCCATCGCTTCCAGCTCTTGCACCACATTCAAAACCGCCGGGTGCTCAATCGCGCTCGTGATGAAGTGGGCCTTCTTCCCCGCCTCCACCAGTCCAAACAAAGCCAGATTGTTCGATTCTGTTCCACCGCCCGTAAACACAATCTCGTCCGGCCGCGCTCCCACTAGCTCCGCCACCTGCCGACGCGCAGTCTCCAGATACTGCCGTGCCTCCTGACCATACCCGTGGATGCTGGAAGCATTCCCGAACACACGCCCATACGCCGCCATCATCGCCTCAAGAACCTCGGGCGCTAGCGGAGTTGTCGCGTTGTGATCGAAATATGCACGCACCCTTCCATTCTAGGCGGGGATCGCCTTGCGCACCACCGTAGAATCCCGCAACCCCAGACTCTGATAAATCTGCCGCGTCGCATCCGACTTGTTCAGCGTATAAAGATGAATGCCGCGCACGCCGTGGTCCAGCAGGTCGCGGCACTGCTCCGTCGCCCAGTGAATGCCAACATTCCGCACTGCCGCCGGATCATCCTGGCAGCGCAGCAACGCCTTCATCAGACGGGCGGGAAAGCGCGCCCCAAGCGCAAGCTGCGCCATCCGCTTCATCCCCCCCAGCGAAGTAACCGGCATGATCCCCGCAATGATCGGAGCTTTGATCCCGGCTTGCTCACACCGCTCGCGGAAGTCGTAAAAATCGCGATTGTCGAAAAACAACTGCGTGCAAATATAGTCCGCCCCCTCGGCTACCTTCACGCGCAAGTGCTCCAGTTCATCCAGGCGATTTGGAGTCGATGGATGGCCTTCGGGAAAACCAGCGACTCCAATCCCGAATCCCCGCGCGTCCGGGTGTACTTTGCTCTCGTTGAACTTGCGGATAAATCGCACCAGATCGCTCGCATGTTGAAAAGCATCGTCCGCCTTTACGTAATTCGAAAAGTCCTTCGGCGCATCTCCACCAAGAGCAAGAATATTCGACACCCCAGCCGCTGCATACTTCTCGAGTATTGATTGAATATCCGCTTCCTGATGGCACACGCAGGTAAGGTGCGGAGTCGGGTCGAGCGCCGTCGTCTTTTTCAGTTTCA
>JBKJSR010000531.1:0-6258 GCA_046594355.1 Bryobacter sp. | reverse complement strand
CCGCATCGACAACTTCGGGGCTCGAAGTGGAGATACGCCCAATTTCAACTGGGTAGTCGATGACGAGGCTCTTGCCAATCGTCATGCTGAGGTCGACAACATTCATCGACTGGGCAGCCAAGGGGGTTGGTGCCGGTAGCACCATGATTCCCGCCAATGCGAAGGACAGAAACTTTTGAGCGTTGCTGAAAAAAGACATACGTAAATTCCTCGGTTTTATTAAAACCATCGAGAATGCCATCGAAAAAAGCATAGAGAGAGTCATTGGATCGTAACGTTACGGGATGGCGGGGGAAGCGCTGGAGGCAGGCTTCATCCCAACGGTTTCCAGTGTGCGGCTATTACCGCGGATCACGACAATCTGGTCGGGAACCTGAGGCAGAACGGGGGCGGGCGGCGGGGGAGCGACGGCAACCACAACTGGAGCGGAACGGCCACGGCGGCGCGGGGCAGGAGTTTCATCGCTCTGGGTGGCGCTGGTATCGCCACCGGAAGGACGCGGCCCTGCACCCTTGCGGCCATAAAGCGAGTTTGCGGTGACTCCGCGGGTCTTCTGGATTTCGTTATCGCTGCCGTTGCGCAATACAAGCTGAATGCGGCCTTCCGAGCCGGCGAGGATGATGACCTCGGCTTGTTCGGGAGTTACAAGCAAGGTGACGGTAGGAGCGTTGATGGCCTGTCCGCGGGAATCGGGAGCCATGGTCTGCCCGGCGCTGAGTACAGTAATGTTCTGGAGGACAGTGGTAGTCAAAGTCTCGGTGCCGAGGGGGGGGCGGCCGGTAACCGTAATGTCGACACGCATGCCCGGGAGCACAAAGCCCGCCACACCGACAACGTCATTGACGCGGACGGTAACGGCGCGCATGCCAACGGGAATCACGGGAGCGAGGCCGGCACCGGATCCGCGGGGAGCGAGACGCCCTTCTATCACCGCCTCTTCGGCGAGGATATTAGAGACGACGGGACGGTCGAGGACTTCTTCGACCTTCATGAAGCCACTCTTCGGGAAGGCGGCGAGGGGAACCTTATTGACGGTAACGTCGCCAGGCTTGATGGTAGTGCCGACGTTGAGAGCCTTGGCGGCCACAACGAGGTCTTTCATTTCTACCTGCTCGGTCCTGGCTGGGCCGGAGCTCGAGCGGGCGGACATCTGGTAGAAAACGCTTGAAATCACAAGCGCAAACAATAGGCTGACGCCTAATACTGTAAGAAATCTGCGGTCCATAATAAAATTCAAACCCCTTTCGGAATCAACGCAAGCCAGCTACCAAGAGTGATTGCCGGGGCATACGGGATGTAATTATCTTCTTGTTGCGAGGCAGGCTCGAGGCCAGCATCAGTATTCATATCAACTGCAATATTCTTATCGGCTACATTACGGCGGCGCCAAAAGCGCAGAGTTTCTCGCCGAAGCAGCACGAGCATGGCAATCAGGCCGCCGATGCCGGCAGTCAGGATCGTTGCCTCAAGGAGGCGGGAAGTACCCAGGAGGGCACCGAAACCGGCCATCAATTTCACGTCTCCCCCACCCATTCCACCCAGGATGTAAAAGATGAGAAATACGCTAAAGCCACAGACGGCTCCGAGAAACCATTGCCAGACACCGTGCCAACCGCCATTGAGGGTCTGAACGACCAAAGCTCCGGCGAGGGCGCTAGCGGGGATCCAGTTTGAAATGTTGCGGTGCCACAAATCTTCGCCGGAAGCGGCGATTCCGATGCTAAGCGCGACGGCAGTCTCAAGTGTCATTGGAAGTTCTCCCTTAATCCTTCGGATGATAGGGGGGCTTTCATTAGTCTGGAAGGGGAAAAAAGGCTTGCGGAGTCTGAGTGCGGGCGATTTGGCGAGCGGCGGACAAAAGCGATGCTAAGCGTATCGGAATGAATAGTTTGCCAATCGGGATCGCGTTCGAGCTGGCCGCCTAGATCGCTGACACGGGGCAGGAGCACGAAGTCGATGCGGTGTTCGGCAAAGTGTCGGCGCCAGGACGGGGAGCCATTGACCATAGCCAGATACTGGCGTCCCAGTTCGGGACCGTAGAAATCGCTGCGGCCATCGATGAACACCTTGGTGGCGGGCCAGAACCGATAGATGAGGTAGTCTCCCCACTGGTCGGAAGTGAGAATTTTTTGTCCCTGGAGCCTGTCTCCGAGGGTGTTGGCGGCGACAACGGGGAAAGATGTTTCTGGAAAATCGTGCGGCAACTCATGTGGCACCAATAGGCATAGCAAAACAGGCAAAAGGAATGCCCAAGCGGAGTTGACGGCGAATTTGGGACGCAGATCGGAATCGAGATCGCGAAAGATACCCGGAATGGAGGAGCGCTTTGCAGCCTGCCAGAAGGATTCGAGCAACAGCGTGAGTTCGGTTGCGATCACGGGACAGGCGGCGAGGATGAAGATCGGAGCATGGCGGACGGCACCCAGAGCCAAGTGGGCCCACACCCAGACACCGGCGGCCTCGGTGAGACCGGCGAAGCCGCGGAAGGCGCGTCCCCAGGCGCTTGCGATGCCCAGAATCAGCAGTGCCTCGAACTGAAGCAAATTTTCAGAACGGAATTTTGGGCTCTGGAACTCGTCGACCATGTCGCGGATCCAACTGCTTTGGAGATAGCCGAAGATGTGCCGGTGAAGGTGCCAGCCATAAGGGTTGGCCAGCGTGGCTGCCGCGCAAGCGAAGCCTACCAGCAATTCCTTGCGCCAGAGGGGATCACGATAGATCAGCCGTGCGGCGATCTGGATGCCAAGAAAAACAAAGAGCGCCGGCCAGCCGCCATGGAGATTGGTCCAAAGCATTGCAAGTGGCACGAGCAGCCAGATCTTGCGCGAAGGGTTGCGGCGTTCGCTATCGAGAAGCCAGAGTTCCAGGACGAGGAATAGCAGTGTGAACACATGCGGGCGGGCTAGATAGTGCATGGTGGATCCGCCAACGGCAAGCATCATGAGGGGAAAGGCAACGAGGACGCTCGCACCCCGCCACATCATCCAGCGCAGGGCGACGACGCTGGTGCCAATCAGGAGAAAACCACAGAAAAACACGAGCAGCGGAAGGCCGCCTAAAGAATGCAGGACGGCGAAAAGAATGTCGGAGGCCCACTCCCAGGCGAACCATTCGGCACCTGGCCGGGTGAAGGAAAAAAGGTCCTGGTACGGGACTTGCCGATTTTTGAGGATCCATTCGCCGGTCCGGATATGCCAGCCGGTATCGCCATCGCTCAACAACTGGCTCCAGCCCTTGGGACGCAGGATGAAAAGCCAGGCCATCAGGGCAGTGAAAATCAGGTCGACGAAGCTAGGGCGGAACAGACGTTTCAGCATGACGGAATGAGTGTTAGAGTCCGGGTCTAGCTGGCGCTAATACTCTCCTCGTGTTCGAGACCGAGGAGCCTGGGGCCCTGGAGGGCGAGTTCGAAACGGTCTTTGACCCCGGTTTTTTCGAAGATATGCATGAGGTGGACTTTGACGGTGCCGGCGGCAATGTGAAGCAGATCGCCAACTTCCTTGTTTTTCATTCCCCGGCATACGGCGCGGACGATCTCGCGCTCACGCGGAGTGAGCCGGTTGCCGCTTTTACGATTCAAAAAACCCACAACTTGGTCGCTGATGGAATTTTCCAGCCAGAGATTGCCTTTGGCAACGGTTTGGAGGCAATCGAGCATGGTTGCTACCGGCAAACTGCGGCGGAGGATGCCGCGGGCACCGAGTTGTAGTGCGCGGAAGCATTCGATCTCGGCGAGTTCCACCATCCAGAGGACGGATCGCGAACTGGGACTGGCGATCTTGAGTTCGCTGAGGAAGGAGAACACCGAACGGATCCCGGACGCCTGATCGATCATGACGATGTCGGGCTGAAGCTCGGGGATACGGGCGATCGATTCGGCGGGCGTCGCTGCGGAGCCTATAAATTCAAAATCCGCAGTCTGCGCCAGAATGCGGGTGAGGCCCTCGACAACGACGGGCTGGGCTTCACAAACAAAAATGCGGTAAGCCGACATTAGAAATCCTCACTGGATTTATCGGACAGATTCGCTGTGAGGATTAGGCAAATGTCATAGGTAATTTAACTTAGGCTTACGCCTAGACGGGCGGCTAAGCCTATAGAGTGCGGTTTCGTGTTCAATGCGGGCACCGCGGGGGCGACAACGCTGGCGTCGGCGAGAGGCTTGGCGATGAGTTGGAGGCTCATGCGGGAGGGCGGTGAAATTAGGCTTCGGCCTAGTGCTCCGACCGCCCAGACCGGCTAACGGTATCGCGCAGGCAGCGTAATCGGCTGCGGGCATACGAAGGAATTTAAGCGGTCGTGGTACTAGACGGGCGGCTTACGCCTATAGAGTGCGGTTTCGTCTTCAAAGCGGGCACCGAGGGCGAGAACGCTGGCGTCGGCGAGAGGCTTGGCGATGAGTTGGAGGCTCATGGGGAGGCCGTTAGAGTGGAAGCCACCAACGATGGAGTGGGCGGGGGTACCGAGGACGTTGAAGGCGCGGACAAGCAAGGTTGAGGCAGCGCGGACTTCGAGTTCCTGGCCGGAAGCAAGAGTAACAGTTTGTTCGCCGATCTTGGGGGCGGTGATGGCGGTGGAGGGCGAAATCAGGACATCGCAAAGTTTCCAAAGCTCACTTGCCGCTTTGGCCCTGTAAATACGGCGGAGTTTTTGGGCCTGCAGGTAATCAACGGCGGAAATCAGGCGGCCGGCTTCGAACAAGGGACGGACTTCGGGGCCGAAATCGTCGCGGCGGGAGAGGTGGGGCTCGACGACGCTGGCTGCTTCGGCGGGCAGGATGACATGGCTGATGGCGACGACATCGCGGAGCCAGCCGAGTTTGAGTTGGACGATGGAAGCGCCCCATTCGTGAAATGCCCGCAGGGCGGATTCGACCATGGCGCGGATTTCCGGGTCGATGCCTTCGAGGAGGAACTCTTCACTGAAGCCGATGCGAAGGCCTTCGAGTTTGGGTTGATCCGGGATGGCGATTTGTGGCAAGGGATCTTTGCTGGAGTAAGCATCACGCGGGTCCGGACCAGAGATGGCGTTGAGAACGGCGGCGCAATCGCGGCTGGTTTGAGCAAGCGGCCCCATGTGATCGAGGCTGAAGCCGAGCGGAAAGGTACCGTAGCGGCTGACGGCACCGTAAGTGGGTTTGATGCCGGCGGTGCCGCAGTAACTGGCGGGGATGCGAATGCTGCCCCCGGTATCGGAACCCATGGCGGCAAAGACCATGCCTGCACTGACGGCGGCGCCGGATCCGCCGCTGGAACCGCCGGGGATGCGGGTGGGATCCCAGGGGTTGCGAATGGCACCGTAATGGGCGTTGTTGGAGGTAATGCCAAAGGCGAGCTCGTGCATGCCAAGTTTGCCGGTGAGAACGGCACCGGCGGCTTTGAGTTTTTCGACTACGGCGGCGTCATAAGAAGGGACGAAACCGCCGAAGATTTTGCTCCCGGCGGTGGTGAGGGTGCCCTTGGTGTAATAGAGATCCTTGACGGCGACGGGGATACCTTGCAGGGGTCCGCGATCAATGTCCCTGGCAAAATCGGCGTCGGCCTGTTTTGCGGCGGTGATGGCGGCGTCTGTGGTGAAAGTGAGAAAGGCGTTGAGCTTGGGTTGCAGCTCTTTAGAGAGCTGGAGGCTCTGCTGGGTGAGCTCAAGGCTGGAAACTTTTTTGGCGCGCAGCGCCGCCGCGGCTTCAAGGAGCGTCATTAGTTTTGTTCTCCCGTGCCGCCGGTGGAGAGGACGTCGAAGGCAGTGTCGGGGTCTATCTCTCCTGTGAGCTGAGCTTTCAGGGGGGCGAAGTTCTGATAGTTGGCGGCCCAGATCTTGCGGAGAGCTTCGCGCTCCGGTCCGGAGAGTTGGGGATAGGTGGCTTCGACGAGCTTGGCCCAGTCGGGGGTGGGAGGAAGCGGCATGTGAGTAGTTTACCGTTGATCGGCGAATTGCATTGGACTCAGACAGAAATTCGTGATCGCTTGAACGCGCAATGATTCGATATTTGATTTTGACGATGACGGCTTGTGGAGTGCTGGCGGCGGAAGCTCCGGAAGCGAAGCTGGACAGTGGCGTTTTACAGGCCGTGTTTTACTTGCCGGATGCGAAGATTCCGCAACGAGGCAGGGAGTCTGCTTCAAACCGTCATGAAAACTTGAAGAAGCAAGGGCGAATGGCGGAAGTGGGGATTCGCGATGCGCGTAATTGGGGTGAGCGGAACACGGGGAGTTGGAAAGCCGAATGGACGGATTAGGGGACAGGGCGGATGGGCTGAGG
>JBKJSR010000314.1:0-11123 GCA_046594355.1 Bryobacter sp. | reverse complement strand
TTGGGAGGCTATTTTTGAGGGATCTCGCATTAACTCCTGTAGAAATGAAATCGTCCAATTCGTCTGTGCCTGTAAGCCCACCAGCGCAGCGATGATAAGGATCGACACATGATATGTATTCTTGAGCATTGAGTTTTCCCTTCTCTTTTCTGATTCTCCAGCCCGAATCAATGCCACCCGCATGATCTAGTCCATCCAGTTCGTTTGACTCGGTAAGGGCGCTGCCACATCGGCGGCGACCCGTTAGCCATCGTCAACCTCCAATCGCATACATGGGACGAGGAGGAGGCACAAACTGGGTGCTTCCGATTTCATGGCCAATCCACTTGCGCATCAGGTTTTCGCGAATCGCCGCAGCCACGCCCTCGTCGTCCCCGGCACGCAGCCACGGCCGCACATCCATCTCTTCGACGGCAAACAGACAGTAGCGCAATCGGCCATCCGCTGTTAGCCGGATCCGGTTGCAATTCAGGCAAAACGGCTTGCTGACGCTGGCGATAAAGCCAATCCGTCCCCCACCATCGCGGTAGCGAAACTCAGTCGCCGGCGCACGTTCATCCTGATCTGGAACCACGTCCAGCTCACCAAACTCCTCTTGAATCCGCTCGAGCATCTGGTCCATGGTCAACACCTGAGTCTTGTCCCAAAGCCCCTGATGATCCAGCGGCATGAACTCGATAAAGCGGACTTCAATCCCGCGCTCGCGCCCAAAGCGCGCCATCGGAATGATGTCCTCTTCCGTCAGTCCCTTGATGGCAACCGCATTCAGCTTGATCGGACCAAAACCCAACTCTTGAGCGATGTCAATACTCTTCAGCACACGCGCCAATTCATCGCGCCGCGTGATCTTCACAAATCGTTCGCGATCCAGCGTATCGAGGTGAATATTCAGACGCCGCAAACCGGCATCGTACAGATCGCGAGCCTGAGCACCAAGCAGCAGCGCATTGGTAGTCAGGGCAATATCCTCGATACCTTCAATCTCAACCAGCATGCGGATGAGCTTGTGCAGGTCCTTGCGCGCCAGCGGTTCGCCACCCGTAATACGCAGCTTGCGAATCCCCAAACCCACGGCAACGCGAGTAAAGCGTGCCATCTCTTCAAAACTCAGGATCTCCTGCTTCGGAGCGTACTGACCGCCTTCTTCGGGCATGCAGTAGAAACAACGGATATTGCAGCGATCCGTCACGCTAATCCGCAGGTTGTCGTGCAGTCGGCCGAATCGATCCACCAGTGGTGCCTGCACTTATTCCTTTCCTTAAAGAGCCAGCATGCGCTCAATCGGCAATCGTGCCCGATCCATCATCGCCTCTGGCAATTCGACACGAGGCTCAAGCGTATCGAGACAATTCCGCAGTTTCTCAAGCGTGTTCATGCGCATGTAGGGACATTCGCTGCAGTTGCAATTCTCGTTCGGCACGAAGTAAAACTTCTTGCCGGGAGCGCCTTTTTCCAGGGAATGCCGCACACCGCTCTCCGTCATAATGATCCACTCGGGGGCGTCACTTTTAACACAGTGCTCGATGATGCCCGATGTCGACCCGATGTAATCCGCCATAGCCAGCACCTCTGCCGGACATTCCGGATGCGCGGCGACCAGGGCCGTCGGGTGCTCGATACGCGTAGTAGTCAGTCTGCGTGCGGCAAAAGTGGCATGAACGATGCAAGCTCCCTGCCAGATCCGCATATTCTGCCGCCCTGTCTGCTGTTTGACGTAGTTGCCCAGATTGATATCGGGGCAGAACAGAATCGGCTTTTCGGCAGGGACGGAATTGACCACCTGCACTGCATTGCGGGAAGTACAAATGATGTCGCTCTCGGCTTTCACTGCGGCAGAGGTGTTAATGTAGCTCACCACCACATGATCGGGATAGCGCTTCTTAAAGGCCCGCACTTGATCGGCCGGGCAGCTATCCACCAAGCTGCAACCCGCGTTTTTGTCCGGAACCACCACAATCCGCTCCGGGTTCAGCAATTTGGCGGTTTCGGCCATGAACCACACCCCGCAAAACACAATCACTTCCCCTTCAAATTGTTTGGCTTTGCGTGCCAGCTCAAGACTGTCGCCAATGACATCGGCCAGTTCCTGTATTTCCGAATCCTGGTAGTGGTGCGCCAGAATAATCGCCTTGCGCTCACGCTTGAGAGCAAGAATTTCCTCGGCAATCGAAGTGTGTATGGAGACTGCTGACATGGAAGGATTTTTACCTGCGATTCGCAAGCTCTCCTTCAGTGTATCGTAACGGTTATAGGTAAAGGCTACTCTCGACGCTCAGCCGCCAAGGCCTTTACGCCGTGGGGGGGTGACGTCCATCGATAGCAGCTTGGGCACTCCGGCAGCCGTTCCGTTCTTTAGCTTGGGCGCAGCCGCAGCTAAGGGCCTCGAATGATTGCTCCCGCTCAACTGCGGGGCTTCGGCAAAAGTATCGTTAGTCGACCTTCCAGCGCTGAACACACTGCATGCCTTGGCAAGCTTTTGTATGTCTCCGCCATCCTCGACCACCATCTCATGCTCAACCCAATTGCTCAAAGGAATATTGCGGAAGAACAGCCGTTCCTGCAGCACCATCGACTTTCGATTGAGAAACAGGCTCTTGCTCTCGCGGCTGTATTGCCGTTCTTCGACCCGGAAGTCGGCTAGGAAGTCGTCGAGTGCATGGCGGCGAGCAGATTCTTCAGTCGCCCGGATCGTTTCTTCCATCGTTCTGGCGTGCGTGGCAATGACGGCGCGCGCCTCTGCCATCGACTCACGCTCCCTGGCGATTGCAACTTCGAGCTTGGACTGCATGATGAAGAAGGCAAGCAGCGCCGACCCGGCGGCAACAAAGAGCGGCAAAAACATCCAAAGCAATGCGTCCATCGATGATAATCCTCAAGGAAGACATCGGTTCATTGCAGAATTTCTTTATAGTCCATCCACCTTAGAGCCAGCTAAGAGTTTCCCTGCCAGTCCAAGGCGGAAAGAGAATAAGGCTCTTAAGGTCCGTCCGAGCCAAAAACTTAGGCCGGCCATGAAGCCGAAATTCTTTGAATAGTAGGCTCCCAGCCCCGTCATCCGGTCTGCTTCCGAAGTCTCGTCGTCCATCATTTCCTGCGGAGCCCGCTCACGGCGCAACTGCAGGTCACCCAACACCAGAATCCGCTTGCCAGCCTCGCTCAGCTTGTGGAAAAGTTCCAGATCCCCAAAATACTGTCCATAGGTATTCGGAAGAAAGTTCATGCTCACCAGTGCTACCTTCGGCAACAAAACCAGTTGGTCGAATGGGTACTGAGCCGCAGAGGCTTCCACTCTCCGCAACTCCGACTCGCCAGCCTTGGGCAGCGCATAAAACTCCCCGGCGGGACAAACCGCGCCCACACCGGAATCCCCTTCGATTGCATTCAGCATCCGCTGGACAGTATCACTTTCGATCTGGCAACCATTAGGCACTAGGAGCAAGTATTCACTCTTGGCCGTTCGCGTCGCGATGTTGACCGCCCGCGTCCAACCAAAATTACGCGGCAATCGCATCACCGTGATCCCCTCAAACTCGTCGTCGATGCGGGCGCTACCATCCTGACTGCCGCAATCGACGACAATGACTTCACTCAACTCCGGTTCGCTGCGCGCTGCAATGGCAGCGAGCGACGGCCTTAAAAGCTGAATCTGGTGTTGCGAAACGATGACGATTGAAACGCGCGAGCTGCGAAGTTCCGGGGTTTCCTGTGTGGGTGATTCCATCCAGCTTCAAGAATAGCGCGGGCTATCGTTTCAACATCACTCCCCGAGGGTCCAGGCTCACTTTTATGGGAACAGCGCCGGAACGAACTTCCACCACTTCTTCCGGCGAATCGCTGCGGATCCACCGGATCATTTTCTGCCCGCGCGGCAATTGGATTTCGACCGGCACGTCCACCGCGAAATTCTCGCCGGCTTTCGTTTGCTTGAGCCGGATCTCGACAACGGCACGCGGTGCCGACCCCTTCACTGTGCTGGTCATTTCAAGCAGGGGAATTCCGGTACCGTAAACCCAGGTCTCAAAGAAATTCGCAAGATCCCGATCGGGCGCATCCTTCGGGAGCTTCTCCGCCGCAGTCCTTCTGAGGTCTTCGGTGTTCATGGGCTTGTCGGCAAATTCCCGCGCCAGTTGCCCCAGCGTCTGCAAAAATGCCGTATCACCGAGTCGGCTGCGCAGCATGTGCAACACCCACGTACCCTTGCCGTAAGTAATCGAGTGCCACGCGGCAGGATCGGTATAGCGCAGTCTCATCCCAAACACCAGTGGCCCCACCGAATCCGCCTCTTTGCCATCCTTGTTTTCGAGCAACAACCGTCGCCTATATTCCTCAAGCACCGGCTCAATCGCTTTTGCACCCTTGCGCTTTTCGAGGTAGAGCAAAGCAGAATAATTCGCCAGCGCCTCAGACAGCCACTCATCCCGATAGTTGTCAAAAGTAACCTGATTTCCCCACCACTGGTGCGCCGACTCGTGTGCCTGCAAAATCTCGCGGAAATTCCTGCCCTGCCACTCCGCCCGGTCCGCAGCCGGGAGATTCCGGTCCTCCAGGTAAGCCAGCGTCGACAGGTAAAGGAAGCCGGGAAACCCTTGCCCAAATGCTCCCGGAATCGGCGCGGCCACCACTCGCGAAAGTGGCGGAGGCCCAAAAATCGAACTGAAGTATTCCAGTGCCCCCGCGATTTCCGCCGCCATCGACGGCATTCGCGACAACGGATCCGGCGGCGGAGCTGCACTCGCCATCACTGCGGGCATTTCCATCCGCCGCCTCGGCATCACCGGCACCTGTGGCAGTATCATCTGTGTCGGTCGGCTTTCCAGCGCACTCTCAATCGTCTTGTTCGCGTAAACCTCTACCTCGAAGCCTCCACGATTCACTTTGCTCGATTCAAACGAACCCAAATTGAAGCCGAAAAGCCGCACCGGGCGATCCACCCGGCACTTTGTCACTTTGCGCTCCCCCTTCAGAGTCGCCATGCGAAGCCCCGGACAAACCAGCATCAGATTCTTCGGGTGCTCAAAACTAGCCTGAAAGGGTGCAGATTGAAACATCATTTGCGGAAACCAGCTCGCCCGCGTTGCCAGATACAAAACTCCATTGCCCGAGCGGAAGAACAAATCACCCTCTTCCTCCACCTCAAGTATTCCCGTCTCACCCGCCTTCAGCGGAACAGGGGGCCGCAGCAATAACCCTTCTGAATCTAAATTGCGCAATAGATTGGCGCGCAAGGCGTCACGCTGGTAGACCTCCACTGCTTCGCCATTCCAGCGGGCACTCGTAACTCGCAGGCGTGGGGACAAATCCATGGGAAACACATTCAACCCATCCTGATTCGACCGCAGGCGCATTTTGACCGTTGCCCGGAAGCGCAGATCGTCTCCAATTTCAGCCTGGACTTCGAAGCTCTCAATCTTGGCTGCCGGAATCGACCTTGGCCGTGGCTCGGGACGCTTGGGCTCAAAGTGCGACCAGAAGTTGTAGCGGTTTCTCCCTTCCACATTCTCCAACTGGCCAATAAACAATTCCTCGCGTCCCCGCGGGTCAAAATAAATATCGAAATTGCCCAGCGAGCGGCCTGAGAGAGCGGCGAAGAAGAATCCTTTTCCCGGTCCACCTCCATTGCTCAAATCCTCGAGTAACCTCGGCTCCAGACTGTCGCTCAAGTTCCGGACCACCTCGTTCCAACTCTCAGCTACAAGCACGCCGCGCTCCGGGCTGCGTCGAGCCGTCGTGCTTTGGCTCAACTCCGCAATCCAGCGCTCGGCCGTCCCATCTGTAAACAAGAAAGCTGCAGACCGGAAATGCTCGTCGAGATTGGGACTTCCCGTAAAGGAAGCGAGCGACTTTCGCTCCATGCGATTGGGCGGAATCATGAGGATTTCCGCATCTTCAAGTTCTTCGCTCGCAACAAAAACCGCACCGGTCCGCACCCCATTCACCGGCTTGCGAAACATCAGCACGCCTTCGGTCAGGTAGATCCGAACTTCATTGCGGCGATAGGTAAAGTCGCGAACCCGGAAGCAAGCCTCGGGATCGAGCTGCGCCTGCTTCAGCGCGAGGCTGAGATCCGCCAGCTTGCCAACTGCCTCGGCAGCGAACGCAGCCGGGAGCACAATCATGAGGAAAGCCAGAATCCATTTCACAACTCCAGTTTATCCGTCAGTGCTACTTCGGCCACAACCTCACCGGCTCCATTGAGCACCAAACGTCCACATCCAAGCGGTGTTGTGAGATCGATCGAGAGCCCTGCTGGCCCACCGACTTGCGGCAACATTCTGCTCAGTTGGTAGGTCAGACTGAATCCGGAATGTAAAAAGCCGTTGAGTTTGCGCAGCGCGGCTCCCAATTCGAACAGATTCTTGCACTCCATCAGAAGGCCTTTACGCGCCAGGCAAAATTGCCTCCAGGAGGCTAGGCCAGCCGGGTCCAATTCCTTGCAGATTAAAACCTGGGCTGAAACGCCATGGCGCTCAAACAGCTCTTCCCAGTGCTCTGGTACCCGAAATGCGCTATCCAGTTCAGGATCTACAACCAGGACCATGTGTTTTTCAGTGGCATCGTTTGGGAAGGCGCACAGCATTTTCTCTACAGCTTCTTCGAGGCCGCTATCCGCGCCTTCTTCTTCCGTACCCTGATGCGGCAAGTACTTTTGAATGGCCCATTGGTCTTCCAAGGCAATACCATCGCCCATGCCCGTCCGTAAAGGAATCAATAAGACAGCATGGAGCGGCGAAGCTATTCCACTCGCCTCAAAGCTGAATTGATCTACCCTCATCTCTCCGTCGTGCAGCACAACCTGCGTCGAAACCAACTCATCGGCACAAAGGAAACTCCCTTCGCTATCAGCTACCAGGAAGGCGATTCGCAGTCGGCCATTCGCTGCTCTCTCAAATCGAACCAGCTCCACTTGCAATGGCGGCTTCAAAAGCAGCTCCTGCCTTCGCTCCTTGATCTTGCGGCCCGCTTGCAGCAAGGCAAATTTAGCCCGCCCGATTCGTACGGCCAGATCGGTTTGCACCACTTGGCTAAACCGGAAATCAGCCGTGCGGCCAATCAGCCAAATGCCACTCAGTTGACGCCCAACATCGCCATCGCGGGCCATCTTGAGAATTCCGCGCACGCAGGAAATGTCTCCAGCGAGGTAAAGCCCATATAGGCCATTGGAAGCGACACGAGGAGATTCATCCCTGCTCGCCTCACGCAACAAATCAAGTGATTCCCCATCGCGTCTTCCCCAAAGCGATTCCACTGCGTTCGAGCGAACCCGGGGATCAAGATCCTTCAATAGTTCTGTCTGCTTTGGCAAGTGCCTGCCAAGAAATTGCCTGCGAAAACATGGCCTGCCAAGCCGACCCGACAACAGCGCCGCCTTCGAGCGCAGACCTTCATCCGGATGTTCACAAAACTGACCCAGTATCCCGCCAAGCCGTTCTGGAGCAATTGCCTGTGCCAGGATCTCCAACAATCGTTCAAAGTCTTTGTTGGCGATTCCCCCACCCGCCCGGTCCACTTCCGCCTTGAGTCCAGAGATCAAATGAGTTTCATAAGCCGCATCGTTCCTACTGGAAACCCGCAACAGTCTCGCCGACTCATCGAGACTCAGGAGATTCGCAGTAAACAGCATCTGCTTCAGTCTCGACGCATCCTCGCGGCAAAGCAGCAGGACCAGTTGCGTGAAGCTGCTGCTGCCCTCACCTTCGAGCAGTTCGATAGCCTGCCGCAAGAAGCCCGCATGATCCGCAGCCTTCCATCTCAATAACCGCTCATGGCCGAGAATTGGATTTTCGGTAAAAAGCGTTTCGAGTGCTGCGATGGAGTTGTTGCTATCGGCCACATTGTCTTTATCGACAAGAGTGGAAAGAGTTTGAATCAAGCCAGGACTGCTTAGCGAAACAGGGAAAATAAACCTTTTTTCCTCGGCACGGAAGATCCCCTGAGATCTGCTCCGCATAGCACCGCACCGGGATTGTCGCGAAACAGCAACTCTGCCGTGGCCGCACCCCAGCGTTTATGCACATGAGCAAACGCCGCATCCATGACCGGTGGCCGCCGCTTCAAATCGTGGCCGTCGCTGGCTACGAACTGCACCAGGCCCTCATCCATCAAGGTCTCGGCGAACTTAAGTGCCTTGCTCCCAAACTCCCCTAACAGGCTCTGCCCAGTCACCTGGATCGAACAGCCCATCTCAACCCATTCGTTCAATTCTCTCAGCCTCTGTTGCAAAAGCGAATTACGCTCCGGGTGTGTAATCACAGGCCTCATGCCAGCCGAAAGTAAATCGTTGAAGATCTGCGAAGTCGTCTTGAAAATCAGCAGGTCGGAAAATTCAACGAGCAAAAACGGCCCCCCAGCAATCGTGTACTTGCGTGGATTCCTGATTGCGTCTTCAATGTTTTCGTACTGCAGGTGGAAGTCGCATCCCAAATGCACCCGCACTCCGCTGTCATTCCGGGCTTCAAGCATCGCCTTGCGCTCGGCGATCAAAGCCGCATCGAATTGATATTCGAGATTTGCATGCGGGCTGGCGACGATATCGGTAGTGCCATGAGCGCCCGCCATGCGCAACATCTCGATGCTAACGTCTATATCCGGTGAACCATCGTCGAGACCAAACAAAACGTGACTGTGAATGTCGATCACTGCAAGTCCAATCCCCGCGGCTGAAATTCGCTCAACCGCTAAATGAACATCTCTTCGTCTTGAGTGGCATGCACCACCGACGGGCGGCGGCTCTTGAACAAGAAGCCAAACCCTCCCTTGATTCCACTCACCAGCGCACTTACTTCGCGTATCGGCTTCATCAGTCCTTCTTGCGTTGAGAGGACCATCCCCTGCACCCGATCCACCGTGTCATCAACGATGAATTCCACGCGATCCATCTGAGCTTTCGCCCGCTCGCTCGCATCCGTTACCACTGCATCGATTTTGGTCAACTGCAACTGCGCCGAATCGAGGATCCCGTTCGTCTTCTTCGATATTTCCAGCATCTGCTTGCGCCCGTCTTCGAGTGTCTGCTTTGCGGACTCAAGCGTCGCCTCTGCCTTGCCTGCCAAGGGCCGCCACTCCTCGTGGATTTCGCGTACTTTGCGGTACAAGCCGAACAAAGCCACAAATTGCCCCAGTTGCGACAACGCGCAAAGGGCCACGAAAACAATCAATACAGTCAGCAACGTTGAGTCCGTCATTACGTTTCCTCTACTAATACATATTCAGTCGGCTGGAAAACGGATGTAGGCTAGATCTCTTCCGACTGAGGCGGATAGCTGCCGTGCGCCTCGCGATAGGCTTGACGGCCGGCTTCTACCGCAGCCGCAACCTGCTCCCGCTGCCGGGTAACAGCTTCCCGGCCACGGTCGATAAAGTCGCTGGCGGTTTCCCGCACTTCACCGCTCTTACGTTTCACATAATCGCGGCTTTCGTCGGCGTGCCCCTTCAACGCAGCACGCGTCTCTTCACCGGACTTCGGGGCGAATAGCAGACCTACCGCCAAGCCCACTCCAATGCCCAGGAAAAAATAGGGCAGGTTATTTCTGTCTTCCATTGCTCGATACCTCCTTAGGGGGATACTACTGCTTTTAGTGTACATGCTAAGCTCCAAGTCGTGCCATTCGGGAAACCACCCAAACGTGTCGATCGAAGTGGCTTGCAGCACTACGCCGCGAGGCTCCTTGCCCAAAGGGCAATGTCCACCGGCGAACTCCGGCAAAAGCTGCGGCTTAAAGCTCTCGACTCTGCCGACATCGACCCCGTCATCGAGCAGCTCACCGAGTACGGTGTCCTCAACGATTCCCGTTACGCCGAAGCCTATGCCAATGCGCGCAAAGAGAATCAGGGCTTTGGCCAGGCTCGCGTTTTTCGTGACTTGAACAAGAAGCGCATCCCTACTGCCCTCGCAAAAGACGCGATCGCCACCACCTTTGCCGGCAGCGATGAACTTGCCATGATTGAAGACTTCCTCGCCCGCAAGTTCCGCAGCAAAAATCTTCCCGAATTCCTTAAAGAAACTAAGAATCTCGCCTCGGCTTTCCGCCGTCTCCGCACCGCCGGTTATTCCTCTGGCAGCTCACTGAAAGTACTGCGCCGCTACTCGGAACAAGCCAACCACATCGACGAAGATTCACTCGAAGCCGACCCAGACTAATTCGTCAAAGTCCCAATTCAACAAGCCATCGACGCTAACATGGGATTGGATGACAAAACGCCTTACGGCACATGCCAAAGCCGCCGGTTGAGCGTCTAAATTAGCGCCGGGGGTCCTGGCGCAAGCGCGCGCCACGCTTCCGCGTGTCGAAAATTCCAAAGTATTGCTAGGGTTTGAAACGTCGGACGATGCCGGCATCTACAAGCTTTCGGAGGATTGCGCCCTCGTACAAACTCTGGATTTCTTCACCCCCATCGTCGACGATCCCTTCGAATTCGGCGCCATCGCCGCCGCCAACTCACTCAGCGACGTATATGCCATGGGCGGCAAACCGATCACGGCCCTCTCGATCCTCTGCTATCCGGCGAAAGACGATATCGAAACGCTGAGCGCCATTCTGGCTGGAGGCTTCTCCAAGATGCAGGAGGCCGAATGCGCCCTCCTGGGTGGCCACTCCGTCGCCGACGACACCGTAAAGTTTGGCTACTCCGTCACGGGCCTCGTCCATCCCTCCCGCTTCCGCGCCAATGCCCACGCCCGTCCAGGGGACTGTCTTGTACTCACCAAGGCTCTCGGCACCGGCGTCGTCGCCACTGCCCTCAAGCGCGGCCTCGCCAATCCGGATCACGTCGCCGCCGCAACAAAATCCATGTTGACGCTTAACCGCTTTGCCGCCGAGGCCATGGACTCGCTCGCTGTCCACGGCTGCACCGACATCACCGGCTTTGGCTTCCTTGGTCACGCCCGCGAAATGGCGCTCGCTTCCGGCCTCACTCTCGAAATCGATTCCAGCCTCATCCCGGCTCTGCCTGGTGCGCTCGCGGCCATCGCCGCCAATGCGATCCCCGGCGGCCTCAACAACAACCGCAGCTTTGCCGCCGTCGATGTCCACGTCGAAACTTCCGTTCATCCCGACATCCTCACCCTGCTCTACGACCCTCAAACGAGCGGCGGCCTGCTCATCAGTCTTCCCCCCGAAGATGCC
>JBKJSR010000433.1:0-7256 GCA_046594355.1 Bryobacter sp. | reverse complement strand
ATGGGGTGCCCACGCAGGCGTCCAGCTCGCTTTGGCCGGACAGCCCCAGATCAACTGGTTGCCGTTCACCGATCCAGCTTCCATTTAGTCCGCCTGACGCGGAGGGCGGCGCCGCTTCGTCAGCTTCATGCCAGCCCAACTGGGTGCCGCATCGCACTAAAGAGTGCCGCGTTCCGTTCAACGATCCGCCGTTGGGCCTCCTCATTCACTTCGAGCGTCGAGACGCCGACCTCGTACGTCCCGCCGAGGACGATGCCATCGCTCCGGGGCATTGCGCCGCCCGCCATATAGGTGACCTCTGGCTGTGGCACAAGCACCGTCAGTTGGCCCTTTACCGGCACCAGTTCTGTGTCGCCAAATAGCGCTTTGGCTCCGAGCCCGGTGCAGTTGACGATCAGCGGCTCACTGAGGGCGCCGAGCTCGCGCGGGGTGTCAAATTTACGAATGATGATGCGGCCGCCGAAGCTGATGACATCGCGCATGAGTGCCTCCAGATAGATGGATGGCTCGATCCGCATCGCCGGCCACTCAACCGCGTAATTAGCCCCGAAGGGATGACTGCCTGGCCCCCACACCACTGGCCGGAGCCCGTGATCCGGCAAGGCGTCCCCGACGTCTTGAGTTGGCTGAGGATACGCCGGGCGAGGTGCAGGCTGGGTCGGAGCGTCGGCAAGCAGCTGGTAGGAGTTGAGCCATGAGACACCGTAGCGAGGCCCCGCGAGCAACTGGAGTTCGCGGTACGAGACTTCAGTCGCTCGTCGAAACTGTTCCACCCACGCTGGTGTCCATCGGTCGCTCGAACTCGCGCCGTGCCCCTGTCTGTCAGACACGAGCCCTGACGCCGGCGTGAAGTTCGCGTACGACATATTTGACGTCGTATTCGGCGGCACATCCAGGGAATAGATCGTGACGTCGAAGCCGCGGCGCTGGAGCTGCCGCGCGGAGGTGAGCCCCACGACGCCACAGCCTATGACTGCGGCGCGCCGATCGGTATGCGCGAGCGCGAGTTCCGCGGCCAGAAACCCTGTTCCCCAGGACAGGGACATGCCGGCGCCGCCATGCCCGAAGTTATGGATCACGGTCTTTTCATCGAGGCGCTCAGCCTTCAGCAAGAACCCGGACTGACGATGCGGGCGCAACCCCACGGTCGTTCGAATGATCCGGTCCATCGAACATGCGACGGGAACCAGGTTGACCAGTCTCCGCCTCATGGTGGCTGCGGGCGCCATTTGTGGAGAAATTCGAGACGCACAGCCGCCGACTGCAAGAGCAAGGGTCGCAGATCCGCTGGCCTTGAGGAACGCGCGTCGGTTCATCCTTGCTCCTTTGGAATTGTCTGGCGAACGCCCGGCGTCAGCCGTGGCGGGATGAGATGCTCGCACGGGTCGCCCGTCGGCTGCAAGCCGAGGCCGACAACCGCCACTCATTTCACGACCGCTACTACGTCGATGACAGCGAGGCCGGAGACCTGGCTGACGACGATCGACTTCCCATTGGGCGCCCAGTGTGGATTGAAATCGTTTGCCTTCCCGTCGGTCACTTGCCGTACGGGCCCGCCCGCAACGGCCTTCAGGCTGCCGCCGGCCCTCTCCGAAGTCCCGAAGCTGCGGCGCTCGGCCGGCCTCTGCGGGAACGAACTCGATCGCGACTGTACCTCCGGGCAGGAGGAATCGATTCTCGCTCACCGGTGTCAACTCGACGATCTGGCCGAGCCTTCATCGAGGCGAAGTACGCAGTCGTCTTCACCTGGTAATCCGGTCAGATCCCTACGTTGTCTCAGGCGGTGCGGATCGATTGAAGTTCTTCAGTAATCATTGTGCGTCGCCGATGGTCAGCGAATCGCTCCCCACCCATGCGTTCGGTGCGGAACCCATTCACCTCCCAAGGTGTGCACAACTTGCAGGCCGCTCGACGATTTCGCGCCCGGCGCCTCAGCCGACGGGTCCAGTCCGTGTGAGCCTGCTCCGCAGAAAATGATCACCAGTCTGGGTGGGCATCGAAGTGTTGATTGAACGTGAGCCGCCGCAGATTCGAGCCGTTCGCAGCCATGGCGTAAATCTCTAGAAATCGAAAGTCTGCAGGCCCGGTGAATCGATGATCGCCCGTCGAGTGAAACACGATCGAACGACCATCTGGCGACCACGCCGGCCGAGCCGCATCGCCCGGGTCGTGCGTGAGCTGCACGATCCCAGTGCCATCGCTGTTCACGACGTAGATATCGAAATTGCCATTCCGTGTTCGATCGAACGCAATTTTTGACCCGTCCGGCGACCAGTCGGGCGCTTGGCTGGATGTGCGCGGCTCGGTGGTATGCGTGAGTTGACGCACGAGCCCACTGTTGAGATCGACGGCGAATATTTCCCACGTAAGATCGCCCATCGATGTGAAAGCCATCTGCTGCCCGTCGGGTGACCATGCCGGTCCAAAGCTACGGGTCGGAAGACCCTCGACCTTTCGAACGTTCGAACCGTCGGCACGGGTGATGAAGATCGCGCCCTCCTGATCGAACGCGATCTGTCGTCCATCCGGCGACCAAGTAGGGCCGCCCGGGCGTGCGGTCCCCGCAGCCGTGACTCGCGTCAGTTGACCGGTGGCGCACATCATTACAAAAATGCCGTCACCTTCGACCGCCCGCTTCCCCTGGAAAACTATCCGCTGCCCGTCCGGTGACAGATTCGCCAGCCGACTGAACTCGCCCGGGCGAGCGAACGTCAGTTGACGAATCCCGGTGCCGTCGATCCTGATCGCCCAGACGTCAGGAGTGACGGGATCTTCGGCGGATCCGCCTCCAGCTACGTTGAACACGGTATCGAACACAATACTGCCGAGACAGCTTGCGGGCGACTGCGCTGGAATGCCATAGCTCGACTGAAGAATGAGGAGAACGATGGCTGTCCAAAAGTTCTTCATCGTCAGTGACGTCCTTGATTCATGACCACGGCAACTCGGTGTTCCTGCCAGGATGTTGATTGGGCGCATAGTAGCACCACCGACCACGACGCGGTTGCCCCATGGCGACGCGCGTTTTGGGAGGCCAGGTCCCTTATCGCGACTTCTGGACCATGTACAGTCTCGCGCAATTCTACGTGCTGGTGCAGCAGGAGATTGCCGGCGACCTGGAGAAGCACCACGTTCGGTTCCTGGTGCTGTCACGTGAGACTGACATGGTGAACGAGCCGAATGACAGCTCGCAGGACAGCGGCGTGACCATCCTCGACGACTACATCCGCGCTCACTTCAGGCTCGTGATCGAGTTCGGTCCGTATGCAAGTTGGCGCCGGATGTAGTCATGATGTCCGGGTGTCCATCCTTCGCACCGCGGAGCGAGTGACTCCCTATTTGTCGAGGCGGGCGAACGCATACAACGCCGTCCGCGTGCGAACGAAGATCCGTCCGCCGGCGATCGCCGGCGTCGCAAAGCACTCGTCGTCCAGATCGTTGACGGCCAGCATCTCCCACTGCGCGCCCGCGCGCAGCACCGAGACCTTGCATTCAACGCTCACGGCGAACAGTTTCCCGTCGCCGGCGATGGGCGACGCGGCGTACGCGCCAGGCGCGCCGGCCAGCCGGGCCATCTTCAGAACCTCGCCCGTCGCGGGATTCATCGACATGACGATGCCGCCGTTCCGCAGCGTGTACAGGACGCCGTCATGCACCAGCGGCGAGGGTATGTACGGATACTCTTTCTTCAACCGCCACGCGACGCCGGACGCCGTGATGTCCCCGCGCGCGTCGCCGACGCGGACGGCGGTGAGGCCGTACCCCAGCGCGTACGATGCCCGAATGAAATCGTACTCCGCGCGATCGGCCGAACCGTTGCTGTTCCGATCCATCCACCCGAAGTGTTCGCCGACCTCGGGGTTGTGCTTCATCTCGGCTTCCTGCAGTAGGCCGTCACGATTGGTGTCGAACTTCGCAACCGCCGCATCGAACGGCATCACGGGAGGATTGTCGGCGCCTAGCGCGCTCACGAAGACCATGTCACCGCCCGGCGCCGGCGATGCGACGGGGTACGATCCGACCTGGCTCACCCACCACAGCCGCTCGCCAGCGTCCAGCGAGTACGCGTCGAGCGTCGCCGACCCAAAGATGATGACCTGCGGCGGCCCGGAGGCCGGTCGATACACGATCGGCGTGGTGAAGCTCTCGACCGGATTCGCGCGCGGCTTCTTCCATCGGACGGTGCCCGTGCGCACGTCGACGGCCATGACGAAGGAATCGCGCTTCTGATCGCAGACCAGGATCAGCGTATCGCCATCGACGATCGGCGAACCGGCCATCCCATAAAAGCTCTCGAACGGACCCAGCGGAAGACTCCAACGCCGGTCGCCGTCGGGCGAGTACGAGATCAATCCGAAGTCGGCGAAGAACACATAGACGTTGGTGCCATCGCTTGCCGGCGTGGGCGACGCGGGATCGTTCATCCGATAAACGGGCACATGGCGCTCGCGCCGCACGTCACGGCGCCAGAGCGCCTTCCCGCTCGACGGATCGAACGCAAGCGTGACCAGGAGATCACCTTCGCTCGCCGTGACGAACACGCGATCGCGCGTGACCACCGGCGATGACCGGCCGAAGGGAACGTCAGCTTTCCAGGCGAGGTTTTTTGCCGCGCTGAATTCGATCGGCAGCGGCGCACTCCCGCCCGCAATGCCGGTACCGTTTGGGCCGCGGAACCTGAGCCAGCCGTCCTGACCGGCTTGCGCGGTGACCGTGGCGAGGAACAACCAGACCAGCAGCAGTGGAAAAAAGGGACGGGAGCGCATCAAAGGACCTCCGATGGGGAGCTTACTTCGGTCTCCCAGTTTGGGAGCATCCGCACTTGCCAGCCCTCCACCCGCGTATAATTCCCGCACTTCACCATGCCCATCTCCCCAGGCTCGCGGCTCGGACGCGCGGCCTTTTGCAGGCGACACGCCGATGTCCACGTTGTCGGCCTCTTCGACTACGCCATGTCGTCCGACCCAGGGACACCTGAAACCGTCAACACGGAGGTAAGAATGTTTAGACTAAAAGAAATCACGTTTGTCCAGCCAATCCTCTTCGATTCGTGGCAGAACGGACCCGGGGAAATCTACGTGATCGACCCGAACGGGGCCAATCAGTCCGCACGACGCACATTGTTAGAAAGAAGAAAGGCATCTGGCTGGTCGTAGTCTTTCGCGTTTCTGACTTGCGGAATCGTCAAGAGGTGCAGTGAATCGGGACGACGTTAACTATTGCGTCCGAATTATTGAGGCAACAATTATAAAAAAACTTCTGACCACCGCTTGTTTGTTTGTCGTGACTATCGTTGCGATTGTGACTTTCATCGCCCCGCCAGTTTTCGGGCAAGAGAAGAAAGCGGCGAAGGTTGAGGGGGCCGAGCTGTCGAAGTCGATCCAGGAGGGGAGCCAACTGGCAGATTTCGCGCAGCTTGACCGCATGGTGCTGGAGGAACTGAAGTCCAGCCAGACTCCGGGTGCTGCATTCGCCATCGTGCAGGGCGACCGCGTGATTTACGCGAAGGGGTATGGCACAGCCAACATCGAAACCGGCGTGCCGATGACGCCGGATACGATCTTCCGCATTGGTTCGATCACCAAAATGCACACGAACGCGGTGCTGACCATGCTCGCGGAGGAAGGGAAACTCAAGCTCGATGTGCCGATAGGGGCCTACATTGCCGGCCTTTCGCCGCGGCTGTCGCAAACAACAGCGCATCAACTGATGAGCCACACCGCCGGCCTGCGCTTTGGCGAAGGTGTCACCCATGGGCCCCGAGACGAGTCGGCGTTGGCAGCCTACGTCAACACGATCAGCGACGATGACTTTTTTGCTGACCCGGGTATCTTCTCGTACTCCAACATAGGCGTCACCGTGGCCGGATTTTTGATTGAAGCGATCACCGGCAAGCCCTACGCAGAGGTCATGAGCGAACGCTTGTTCCGACCCCTCGGCATGAGCCGGTCGACGCTTCGCCCGACAATGGCAATGACTTTTCCTCTCTCTCAAAGCCATGTAACGTGGCAGGAAAAGGTTGTTGTGATTCGTCCGTTTCCTGAAAACACCAGAGTGTGGCCGGCGGGCATGATGTTCTCCAGCGCGTCGGACCTGGCTCGTTTCGCCATCACTTTCATGAACGGCGGGAAGATCGAAGGAAAGCAGATACTTCCTGCAGCGGTGATTTCGAAAATGACTTCTCGCGCAACAATAGCCCCGGGCGCGCACTCCCTGATTCCGGGAGATTATGATTCCGCCACTTACGGCTACGGACTGTTGATACGTGACTTCCGTGGTGTACAGGTGGTCGAGCACGGTGGCAGCCTCCCTGGATTTACTTGCTTGATACGCATGGTTCCGCAGGAGAGGTTCGCGGTCATCCTCCTGACTAACACACATGGACAGACGCAGTACGACTGGCTTTCTCAGATTGCGGATACAGCCATGGAATCGCTCCTGCCTTTGAAGCCAAAGCCGGGTCAAACCGCTGCGGGGTTTATGCCCATCACCGCCGAGGATGTAGCGAACTGGGTGGGAAAATACGGGCAGGGCCGCTTGGCTGAAGCAGAAGCTCAGCAGCGGCTGCGCGGGATTGAGATTCTGTCGCGCAACGGAAAACTGTTCTGGCGGGACGCATTTGAGGAGCTGGAAATCACCAAAACCAGCGAGAGTACGATCTCCATCCTGCCGAACGGCGCCAATCGTCGAGTGACAATTGACT
Organism: Bryobacter sp.; assembly: GCA_046594355.1. Taxonomy (GTDB): domain Bacteria; phylum Acidobacteriota; class Terriglobia; order Bryobacterales; family Bryobacteraceae; genus Bryobacter. Next base: position 553 of record JBKJSR010000433.1, on the reverse strand, counting down.
TGGTATTCGACAAAAAGGGAAGGCTGGAGTACGTCTATCGCGGCATGTACGCACTCCGCCGACAGTGACAACATTGAACCTGAATGCTGCAGTCCTCGATACCTACATCGGCGAGTACGAACTCGAATCGGCACCCTACACGATTTTTGTAATCCGGGAGGGAAACGCGCTTTGGGTACAGAGTCCAGGACTCTTAGCGACTAGACGTGGTGCATCCCCACCTACTGACGTGCTTGGGTTCTTCGGACCAACCGATCATTGGAGAACAGCGCTCCGGTCAGTTGTTGACGCCTGTGCTTTGAACTCGGCCGGCGTCAGATAGCCAAGACTCATGTGCGGACGGACGTGATTGTAGTCGCGTCGCCATTGTTCGATCACGATGGCCGCGTCGGTCCGATTTCGAAACCACTCCAGACTCAAACATTCATCGCGGAACTTGCCGTTGAACGATTCGTCGGTGCCATTCTGCCACGGCTTGCCCGGATCATTCAGCGCGGTTTCAATCCGCGCGTCCTGCAGCCAGCGGAGGATGGCGCGCGAGACGAACTCCGGC
>JBKJSR010000215.1:0-10944 GCA_046594355.1 Bryobacter sp. | reverse complement strand
GGCGACGAAGACCCCACCAAAGAACTCAAGTTCAACGGCGTCTACCGTCTTGCCAAAGGCAAACTAAAATTGATCGTCAAAGACTTGTCGCGTCCCAACGGGATCGCGCTTTCCCCGGATGAAAAAACGCTCTACGTCGCCAATTCGGACCAGAAGCGCAAGCTCTGGATGCGCTACGATCTGGCTGCCGACGGCAGCGTCAAGAATGGCCGGGTCTTCGCGGATGTAACTGCGGAAAATGAAGATGGTCTACCCGACGGCATGAAGGTGGACGCTCTAGGCAACGTCTACGCCACTGGCCCCGGCGGCGTCTGGGTCTTTTCAGCCGACGGCAAACACCTCGGCACAATCAAGGCACCCGAAATACCGGCGAATTGCGGCTGGGGCGACGATGGCAAGTCTCTCTACCTCACGGCCCGCACCGGGCTTTATCGCATCAAACTGGCAGTGCCCGGCAAGACACCAGCCATTTAATCTAAGGAATCCATCATGAAACGTAGAAACTACTTAAGCACCATGCTGGCTGCGGGAGCCGCAGCCACAACACTGCACGCCGCACCCGCCACGAATCCCGTCCGCTTGCACGTCGATCTCACCGTCGATCCGGCCAAAGAAAAAGAAATGCTCAAAAACTTTGAGACCATCTTCCGGCCTGCCGCCGCCAAGCAGCCTGGCTACCTCGGAGTGAAGCTGCTGAAGCTGCGCACCACGCTCATGGGCAAAGCCCCCACTGGCGTCAATTACCGCTTCGAGCTCACTTATCAAAGCGAAGAGCTTCGGCAGAAATGGGTAGCCACCGACGTGCATCAAAAGGTGTGGCCCACTATCGAGAACTTACTCGCGCACAAGAACTACACCGTCATGCTCTTCGATGTGATTTAGGCCAAGAAGAAAGCACCAACCATGAAGCTACTCTGCACTGCGGCATTCTGGATTCTCCCTCTCGTAGCGATTGAACCTCTCGCTCAGCGTATCGTGCATACGGATCCGTCAAAGTACAAGTCCGCGAAAGCGGTACACGGTGGAGCCGGCCAGCTCGATTACCTGGCTCTGCTCGACGCGCATAGCCTCGACACAAACCTCTTCTTCCTGCACCGTGGCGTAATCCAGCCCAAGAGCGGCATCGGCGCTCATTTTCACAATCAATGCGAGGAGATGTTTGTCATCTTCGACGGCGAAGCGCAGTTCACGATCGATGGCCGTACTTCGCTATTGAAAGGCCCCGCCGGCGCACCCTGCCGCATGGGCCACTCACACGCAATCTATAACCCCACCGACAAGCCCGTTCAATGGATGAACATTAACGTCTCTGCGCTCAAGGGAACTTACGACGCCTTCGACCTCGGTGATGCCCGCGTAGGCGTGCCGCTCGACCCCATTCCGGTCTTCATGACCATGCGCCTCGACAAGGCGCTGCTGCGTGCAGTTACTAACATGACCGGAGGCACGGGCACTGCCCAATACCGCCGCACACTCGACACGCCGGTCTTCGCGGGTCCGTGGTCCTATGTGGATCATCTGGTGCTCCCGCCAGGCGCGTCCGCAGGCACTAAAGTGCATCGCGAGGTCGCGGAATTCTACTATGTCGTAAGTGGTGACGGCACAGCCACGATTGCAACTGAGACTGCGCCAATCCATGCTGGCGATGCAATTCCCGTCCAGCTCAACGAAGCGCATTCTTTCGCCAACACCGGCACGCAACCCCTGGAATTTCTGATCGTCGGCGTAGCCCGTCAAAGCTCGCGCCGCCCAATCGATTAAAGGACAAATATGAACAGCCGAAACCTCACAAGCCGCCGTTCTGCTCTCACCGCGCTAGCCGGAGCCACAATGGCCATGCCTGGCAAGGCCGCCAAGAGGGCCACCGCGCTAGCCCTCATCGGCGATCGCTATCACAACTCCGATTACATTCGCATCGGCCTCACGCGAACCATCGCCAAACAGATGGGCGTCTCAATCGACTTCATCGACGAAACGTCGATGCTGAATTCCGAAACGATAGGCGAATACAAAGTCCTCATTGTTCTGCGCGACGGCATGATCTGGCCCGATGGCTACGGTGGCGACGAAAGCACCAACGCCGCTTGGGTCGCAACCGGCCGCCCGAAACTCGTTTTCGATCCTCCATTGCCCCAAGCCAAAGCCCAGCCGCAATTTTGGATGAAGCCCGAGCAAGGCAAAGCCGTCCGCCGCCATATCGAGTCGGGAGCCTCCGCGCTCTTCCTCCACAACACAACCCATGTCGGCCTCACCGACCCGGACTTCCGCCACGTGCTCGGCGCAGCCTACACGGGACATCCTCCGATCCGCACCTTCAAAGTGAAAGTGACAAATCCCGATCACCCCATCACCGAGGGCGTCAAGGATTTCATAGTCACCGACGAGCAGCATTACATGACTTACGACAAGGACCCCAAGCACCTATTCCTCCAGACAGTCAACGAAGACGGCCTCACTTATCAGAATTACGGTGCCACGGCCCCTGGCGGCTGGGCCTACGACTACGGCAAAGGCCGTGTCTGCTACATGTCGCCGGGTCATATGTTGAGCGATCTATGGAATCCGGAATACGTCAAGCTCCAGCAAAACGCCCTCCGCTGGATCATGAGCAAAAAGCCTTGAGGCTCACCTGCCTCTCAATGAGCGGGGGAAGGTCATGCTGTCGGTGCTCCTTTGCGCTAAGCTGACCTAACGCCAATGCCGCTCTCCGCAGGCAAAAAATTCGGCCCCTACGAAATCCGTCTTGAAACTCGGCCGTCCGCTTACGCAATTAGCGGCGGCATTCTTTATACCGTGCTGATTTTGTAGTATCGTAGGCAACGAAATGAATCGGCGAATCTTACTTCAAAGCGCGGGGGCCGCGATGCTCGCGCACGCGGCGGGTACCAAGGTGCGGGTTGGCATGCTTGGCACCGGCCACAGTCACTTTTATGGCAAATACAAGGCGATGCTCGATTCGCCGGATTACGAAGTTGTAGGCGCGGTAGAGAACAATGCGGCGGCCAAGGCCGCGCTGCGCAAGGACCCGCGTTACGCGGCGCTGCAGTGGCTGGAGGAAGACGCGATGCTGCGCGATCCCACGATTCAGCTCATCGTCGTCGAGTGCCGTGTATGGGAAGCCTTAGCTTGGGGAAAGAAAGTAATCACGGCCGGCAAGCATCTGCATTTAGAGAAACCCGCAGGCAACGAGTGGCAGCCCTTTAAGGATTTGGTGGAAGACGCACGGCGCAAGAAATTGCTCCTGCAAACGGGCTATTTGTGGCGTTGGCACCAAGGCGTGATGGCGGCGATTGAGGCGGCGAAGAAGGGCTGGCTTGGTGAAGTCTACATGGTCCGGGGAACGATGAATTCGGATCGCGGAATGGCGGAGCGGGCCACGGAAGCAAAGTATAAGGGCGGCGGTTTATTTGAACTGAGCGGTCATGTGATCGACCGTATGGTCGAAGTACTTGGGCGACCGAAGACCGTGAAAAGCTGGCTGCGGCACGACACGAGCGTCGCCGACAAACTGGCGGACAATAACCTGGCGGTTTTTGAGTTCGACCGGGCGCTGGCGGTGGTTACGCAATCGGCGAAGATGGGCGGTTCCGGCGATCACCGCTCCTTCGAGATCATTGGCACGGACGGCACCTTTATCGTCCATCCGGAATCCGCGCCTCCTCGCATGCGGGTTTTCATGCGTAATGCAAAAGGCCCCTATAAGGAAGGCTGGCAGGATCTCACTCTGCCGCCGCAGCCCCGCTTTGTACCCGACCTTGCCGAGCTGGCGCGGGCGATTCAGACGGGCGCGCCATTGCGGCAATCCTATGATCACGAGTTGTTACTACAGGAGACGCTCTTAAGGGCGTCGGGAGAAATGACATGATTTCACGACGAAGCTTGATGGCTGCTTCGCTGAGCTTGAGCGCGGTAAAAGGGGCGAACGGGGCGGTTACCGTTGGCGTGCTTGGCACGGGCAATCGGGGAACCTTTGTAGCCGCGATGTTGGCCAAGAATACGCCTGGCCGCGTGGTCGCTCTCTGTGATGTAGTGCCGGAACATATGGCGGCGGCGCAGAAGGAGATTGGCGTCGATAACCCCCGGCTTTACTCCGACCTTCATAAGCTGCTGGCCAGCGATATCGATGCCATCGTAATTGCCACGCCGGTCTTCCTGCACGCGGAACATTTTGAAGCGGCGGTGAAGGCGGGCAAGCATATCTACCTCGAAAAACCGGCGTCGATGGACGTTGCGGGCTGCAAGCGCGTCATGCGTGCGGCAGACGCGGCGGACCGGAAACTGAACATCAGCTTTGGTTTCCAGCGCCGCTATGCTCACTGCTATCTGAAGGCGAAGCAACTCGCCGATTCCGGTGCCCTTGGCAAGATCCATTTGGGCTTCGCGCGCTTTATCAAGAGCGAGGGAATTAGCAAATCCGGGGAGCAGTTGCCGCCGCCGATGACGGAAAAAGAGCGCCTGGCCAACTGGGGCAATTGGAAGAATCTATCGGGCGATCTGATCGTGGAGAATAACGTTCATTCGATTGATGTACTCAATTGGTTTCTGGGCGCGCGGCCCATTAGCGCGATTGGCTCGGGGGGGGCGACGCTGCCGAAGCGCGGCGATACCCGCGATCATAATTTCGTTGCTTTTGAATATCCCGATGGAGTGCAGGGACAGTTGTCGGGGACAACCCTCGCTTCCCCCGGATATCGCGATGTGGTGGAACAGTTCTTCGGCCCTAAAGGCACCATCGAAACTTCGGAGAATCATTGGCGGCATTTCCGTGGCCCCAGGGACGAGACCTTCGAGAAGTCCCCGCGCAATATCACCATCGACTCCGTTGCGGCCTTCGTCCAGCGAATTCAGGACGGCAAGCCCGAGAACACCGGCGTGCGCGGAGCGGAGAGTACGCTGACGGCGATCCTCGGCCGCATGGCGATGGACTTGCGTCGTGAAGTGACTTGGGACGAAATGATGAAGGCTTAGCGCGTTGCGCTTTCGGCCAGCTCTTTCACGGCGGCCAGGGTCTTCATGACGTCCTTCGACGGAATGTATTCCATCCCAAGGTAGCCCTTGTATCCAATTTCGTGAATCGCGCGGAACACGTTGCCGAAGTGGATCTCACCCGTCCCGGGCTCATGTCGGCCTGGCACGTCCCCGACGTGAAAGTGGCCTATATTCGCTATGTTTCCGCGGATGGTTTCAATGAGATTCCCTTCCATGATCTGCACGTGATAAAGGTCGAACAGGATCTGAAAGTAAGGGCTGCCCACTTCGCGAACCATCGAGAACGCTTCCGGTGTACGGTCCAGAAAATAGTTGGCGTGGTTGTTGCCTTTTGGATACAAGGGCTCGATTTTTGCGAGAGTGTTGATCACCTCCACGATCATCGTCACGTCGTATTTCGCCACAATATCGTGAGCCCGCTTCATGCCCTCCACCATGCTGGCGTGTTGCGCTTCACGCGTCATCCCTGGCACCTTAAAACCCGAAAGCACAACCATCTTCTTCGTTTCAAATTTTTGCGCCGCCTCGGCCGAAGCCTGTATCTCGGCGAGGAATCCCGGGCGCTCCGCCGGATCGCACAGGCCCATCCCTTTCGGATTCACACCGCGATTGCCGACCAGACACACGCATTCAAGCCCGAGCCGCCGCTGCAGCCCTACGATCTGCCTGGCGTCTGCGGCCCGCCAATCGCCAAACTCATAGCCCGGATATCCTGCCTCTGCGACACGCTCCAGTTGCTTTGCCAGCGTGAGCCCCGGAAACAACGGCTCCACACGGATCGACAGGCGCAGCGTCGGGGCCTTCGCAAAGGCCAAAAGCGGAAGTGGAAACAGTGCGCGGCGATCTATTGGCATTGATATATCATAACGGTACGGAAATTCCCGTTCATGAAGCTGCTGCTACTATTTTCCCTCGCCATTCTCGCCCTTCCGGCGCAAAACATCCGTGTCATTCGCTTTTCAGAAAGCGAACCGTTCCGCATGGGCGAGGTCGTTTCGCGGCGTATCGTGCATCCGGGCTTGGGCGCGAAGAAGACAACACTGAACCTTTCCGTCTCGCAGCCCGGCGCCGAGTTTGCCCAGCATGTTCACGACTATTCCGACGACACGATTCTCGTGCTGCAAGGCGAGGTGAATCTGCGCCAGGGAGAATCGCTCCATCTCTTCAAAGCCGGGGAATGCGCCTTCGTGCCGACGGGCCAGATTCACGGAACGGTGACCGCTGGGACGGGCGACGCGGTGATGATCAGCTTTCAAAATCCACCCGACCTGATTCTCTATACGGGGGCCCGCGACTCGAAGCGTCCCGGCGCAACCAAACCAGTCGGTGTCATCACGCCGGGTGCCGTAAAATTCGTCGATTTCAAACGAAAGAATGGCTTTTTCACGAACGCCGGACTCGGGTCCAACCGCGCCACCGGTTCCTATTTTCTCCTGAAGCGCAACCAGAACTTTCGCACTGAGGTGAAGGTGGGCGGTGAGCAGGTGCTGTTCGTGTGGCGTGGTGCCCTGCGCATCAGGGACAAGGGCACAACCTATACGGCGGGGGAACGCGACACCGTCTTTATCAGCGGCGAGGCGAAGGTGCAGGTGATCGGCGACGCCGAAGGGGAAACCGAAATCATTCAAGTGCAGGCCCCATGACGCGGCGAAGTTTCGCGGCGCTTGCCGCTCCCTTGATGGCCGCGCCGCAAGGCAAAATTCGCGCCGCGATGATTGGCACCGGCCACGGTCATGCCCACAGCAAACTCCTGGCGTTGCAAAGCATGCCGGGCTACGAATTCGTTGGCGTTTGCCGTCCGGATAAGGATGATCCTGCGCTCGGGGCTGCATTCCAAAGTGCGCGCTGGCTGACGCAGGCGGAGATTCTGAACGATCCCTCGATCGAGATGGTGGCGCTCGAATCCGCCGACGCGGAACGGAATTTACACTTTGCGCAGCAGTGCGTGGGTGTCGGCAAATGGGTACATCTCGACAAGCCGCCGGGTGCCGATATTGCTGGTTTACGCAAGCTGCTCGACGAGGCGCGCCAGCGCGGGCGGGTGGTGCAAATGGGCTATCAGTGGCGCTATCACCCCGCCATGCAAGCTGCCATCGAAGCGGCGAGCAACGGCTGGCTTGGCCGCGTTTACCGCTTCCGGGCCTCCATCGACAAGCCCATTCTTGCCGAGGAGCGCCGCCATCTGGCGAAGTACCGCGGCGGCATGATGTTCTCCGAAGGATGCCATCTGGTCGACCGCGCCACAGCGTTGCTCGGCAAGCCGGATCGCGTCCATGGCTTCATCCGCCATCACTCTCCCATCGCCGACGGTCTCGCCGATAACAACCTGATCGTGCTCGATTACGCGCACGCCATCGCCGAAATATCTCTCGCCGGTTTTGATCCGCATGGCAACCAGCATCGCTACGTCGAGATCCTGGGGACCAACGGATCCGCCAAGGCGCAGCCCTTTGCGCCCCTTCGCCTGAACGTGAATTTGAAAGAGCCGATGGGCCCGTATCGTGCCGGCGAGCAAACCCTCGAACCGCCGTCTCCGCCCGGCCTGCCTTACACCCCGGACTTTGCCGAACTGGCCGCTGTGATACGCAATGGAGCTGCGCCAAGTTACACTGCGGAGCATGATCTTATGACCCATGCTGTCTTACTTGAAGCCTGCGGAATGATGAAATTAACTAAGGAATTGATATGACACACTTATCCCGGCGAACCGCCTTTCAAGCCGCTGCCCTCGTTCCCTTTCAGGCCATTCGCGGCAGCGCGCAGAATAGCGCCATAAAAGTCGGCTTGATTGGCGCCGGTAACCGCGGCGCATATACTGGCGCGGCCATTGCCAAAGACCAGCGTGTGAAAGTAGTCGCCATCTGCGATGTAGTTGACGAACAGATCGCTAACGCGAAGCAGAAGATCGGCAACCCCGACGCCAAGACCTATACGGACTTCCGCGAGTTGCTGGCGAGCGATATCGACGCCGTCATGATCGCGACGCCCGTTTATCTGCACCCGGAACACTTTGAAGCCGCTGTCAAATCGGGCAAGCACATCTACATGGAAAAGCCGGCCGGCCTCGATGTTGCGGGGTGCAAACGGGTGATGCGGGCCGCCGACAGCGCAGACCGCAAGATGAACATCACCTTTGGCTTTCAGCAGCGTTATGGAGGCGTCTACGTCAAGGCCAAGCAACTGTTGGACTCCGGCGCGATTGGCAAAGTGCGTGAGGTTCATGGCGAGTTTCTGAAGTTCGCGTTGAAGGGCGATGAGCCCATTCCACCCACGCCGCGCAATGACAAAGAGAAGCTGGAGCAGTGGAAGTTGTGGCGGTCGACCTTTGGGGAAGTGATCGTCGAAACCTATGTACATAACCTGGATGCGATCAACTGGTTCCTGGGCGCGCATCCGTTAAAGGCCATCGGCACGGGCGGACGAACGGTGGAAAAGCGCGGCGATTTACTGGATCATTTGAGCGTCACCTATGACTATCCGGATAACGTGCAAATGACTTTTGTCGGCTCCCAAATGACGCCCCGGTATTTCCGTTCCAACCGCGAACGCTACATTGGCGAGAACGGCTTCATTGAGACCGCCCGCGAACACTGGACCTACAACACGGGTGCTGGCCCGGTGACCGAAAAGTCGGCTCAAGACATCACGGTAGACGCATTGAGGGAGTTCGTCCGGCGCGTCTTGGAGGGCAAACCCGAAAACGTAGGCGTGCGCGCCGCGGAGAGTACGCTGACCTCTATTCTGGGCCAGATGGCGATCGATCGGAAACGTGAAGTCACCTGGGACGAGATGATGCGCAGCGCCTGAGCTGATACGCCGACGTTTCCGGCTCTGCTCCCCCCCTCCCAGAGCATTGCAAAACCACCTCCGCCGAATCGAACGTGAAGTATATCTTGCCGCCCCTGATATTACTGGATTTCCGTTCAGCATTAGTATAAATTGTTCATTGAAAGTATCAACCTTAAGGACATCGCAGTGAATCTATACCGCCTCATCGCCCTACTGACTCTCGCCACTCTAACGGCTTTCTCGCAAAACGTTACCGGCACCATCAGTGGTATTGTCCACGATCAGTCCGGTGCCGTTGTGCCCACCGTAAAAATTACCGCCACTAACACCGGCACCTCTGCAGTCTTCCAGACCACTACGGACGATAGCGGTGCCTATACCCTCAGAACCCTGCCTGTGGGCCTCTACGATTTGGCCGCCGAAGTCAACGGCTTCAAGAAATATCAGACCAGGGGCATTCGCCTGCAGGTGAATGAAATCGCCCGCGTCGATGTAAATCTCGCTGTCGGCGCAGCCGCTGAAACGATCACTGTCAGCAGCCAGGCCGTCGTTGTCGACACGACCACTGCCACCCTGAAAACCGTTGTCGATCAGAAGCGCATCGAAGAACTGCCGCTCAATGGCCGCAATCCGACGCAGCTCATGCAGCTCATCGTTGGCGTCGTCAGAGACACTCGCGCCGACGTCACCTCCGGCACCACCTATCCCGGCACGCAGCCTGTATCGGTGAATGGCAACCGCTCCAACAGCACCAACTACGTCCTCGACGGCGCGCAGAACAACGACCATTACAGCAACGCTCCCAACCCGATGCCCAACCCCGATGCCTTGCAGGAATTCAGCGTCCAGACCAACAACTTTTCCGCCGAATTCGGCCGCCAGTCGGGCGGTCTGGTCAACGCCGTCACCAAGTCCGGCACCAACGGTATTCATGGCAGCGCCTTCGAATTCGTTCGCAACAAAGCCATCAACGCACGCAATTTCTTCAACCCGCCCGTCTCGCCCGGCTCAAACGTCCGCCGCGACGATGGCCTGAAACGCAACCAGTTTGGTGCCACGTTGGGCGGGCCGGTTTTCATTCCAAAAATCTACAACGGCCGTGACAAGAGTTTCTTTTTCTTCTCCTACCAGGGCACGACGCAGCGCCAGACGCCTATCACCGTCGGGCGCGTTGTACCCACTCCCGCGCAGCGTACCGGCGACTTTTCCAACATCACCAATCGCATGCTGCGCAATCCCTTTGACAACCTCTCGCCCTTCCCCGGCAATCGAATTCCGGCTTCACTCTTCAACCCGGTAAGCGCGGCCATTCTGCGCGACAACATCCCTCTCCCCACCTCCGGCAATACCATTTCTGTCGCCCCGCCCAACGCCTTCCGCGACGATCAGTTCCTGGTGCGCGGCGACCAGCAGATCACCTCCAGCAACCGCTTGAGCGGCCGTTACTGGCGCTCCATCGCCAGCACTCCGGGCCTGCTGAATCCCGCCAATTATTTCGAGACTACAACCCAGCGTGGCTGGAACAACACCAGTGTCACCATCACCGACACACACATTGTCGGCCCCACCCTAACCAATCAATTCCTCTTCAGCTACAACCACACCAATGGCGACGCCATCCCGGTATATCCCGCCAAGAGCCTCAAGGATCTCGGCGTCAACATGTTCAACGACGACAAGCCGCAGTATCACATCACCGTCGCCGGTTACTTCGACACGTTGAATACCGGTGACACCAACGACTTCATCCGCAAGGAGTATCAGTTCACCGACACCATGCGCTGGTCCAAGGGCCGTCATCAGATCACCTTTGGCGGCGAAGTCAGCCACGGCATTGGCGACATCGTCAACAACTTCCGCGCCAATGGTCAATTCAACTTCAACGGCAATGCGCCCTTCACCACAGACTCGCTAGCCGACTTCCTGTTGGGAAAATTCAACACCCTCTCGCAGGGCATTGGCGAATATAAAAAGACCCGTTTCGACATGTATAGCCTCTTCTTTCAGGATTCTTTCAAAGTTCGCCGCAACTTCACGCTGGACCTCGGCGTTCGCTGGGAGCCCTTTCTCCCTTACACGGACACGGATGGCAAACTGGCTACCTGGCGCGCCGGGCAGCAGTCCACACGCTACGTCAACGCGCCGCGTGGCGTTGTCTACCCCGGT
>JBKJSR010000277.1:0-4600 GCA_046594355.1 Bryobacter sp. | reverse complement strand
CGTGTTTGCCATGACAGAAAAGGGTTTGCGCGAAGTCACCAACCCCTCTGCCATCTTTCTGTCACGTCATGAAGAAGAAGTCCCCGGCAGCATTATCATGGTCACGCGCGAAGGCACCCGGCCCTTGCTGGTAGAAGTGCAGGCCTTGGTAGCTGAGAGTCATTCACCCAATCCGCGCCGTATTACCGTGGGGCTGGATCAAACCCGTCTGGCCATGTTGCTAGCGGTGTTGCACCGGCATGGTGGGGTGGCGATGTACGATCAAGATGTGTTTGTGAATGTGGTAGGTGGTATGCGTGTCACCGAAACCGCCGCCGATTTGCCGTTGCTGCTCGCTGCATTGTCGAGCTTGCGCAACCGCCCGTTGCCCGCCGATCTGGTAGTGTTTGGCGAAGTAGGGCTGGCGGGCGAGATACGCCCCGTGCAAAGTGGTCAGGAGCGTTTACGTGAAGCCGCCAAGCACGGCTTCAAACGCGCCATTATGCCCAAAGCCAATTTACCCAAGCAGGCGATAAAGGGAATTGAAGTCGTGGGTGTAACGCGGCTTGCGGAGGCGATGGATAATCTTTGAGTTGGGAAGCTTTATCCGATCAAAGGCGTCCCACAGAAACTCGATGTATTCCTGCTCCTTAGGCGTTTTGAAGGAGAGCGGCAGGTAGCTGGCGAGTTCGGCGACTTCTTCCATGGCTCACGCCTCCGCCGCGGTCGGTTCGTCCTCGCCCCAGCAGGCGCGAGCGCGAGTGGGCGGAGCCTCAGAGTCAGAAAAAGCGAGCCCTCAGATTCCGAGTTTCTGGAAGAAAATCTGGTTCCGCATCTTGGCGTCCTTCAGAACTTTGTCCCAACTGATGACCTCGACATACAGGTTAATATTTCCCATCCACTTAAACCAGCCCAAGCGATCAGGCATCGGCTTGAAATCTTTTTCGCGCTCAAGCCACGCTTCGACCTTGGGCGTCAGGTCGCATACGACATACCCGTAAAACGGGGTGTTTTCGGCGACCAGCATCTTGCGGCCTTGAGGTGTCGTATATTTCCCATCGCGGATATTGTTGACGTAGCGCACGATCTGCTGGACGGGGTCTTCCTGTGAGGAGGGGTTGACGAAATCGTCCCTTTGCGGCTTCTTGAACTCAAAGATGGTGATCGGGTTGCTCGCCTCGTTGTCCCCGCGAAATAGTACGCGCCTGTTGTAAACAAGCAAATCCGGGCGCTCGGTGTTTTTCCCGTTAAGCGGAACATCGGACGAGACGTAATTGGTAAAGTTTAAGCGCTCATCCACGATCCAGAGGTTGTGATCGTGGATGAGCGTGATCTCTGTGTTGCCCTTGCGCGGAAAGATGATGTCGTGAACCACGCCTTCGGACGAATACGCACCCGTATCATCGACCTCAAGACTCTTGTCAAAGATGTCCAGTATTTTCCGGCGGAGCGCGATGTAGTGAATCAGGTCGTTCTTGCTGGTGTCAGAGATTTTTCCCACGATCTCCAAAACACTTTCCTTCACGTTCTCCAAATTTCTTTCTGCCAGCAGCTTTGCAACGCCTCTCTTGATCTCGATTTCCTGTGCGAACTTCTCTTTCTGCAACCGTGTTTCGATCTCTTCGTTCGTAGGGTTGCAAGGCATCCCGCTTAGGTCGATCTTGTCCAGCATCGTCTTGTGCCACGGGGCTTGCTCGTCCACATAAGACTGGACGCGCTCCATTTTCTTTTCCTGCCGGAGCGTGATGTCGGAGCCCATAGCCTCCCTGGTAATCTCTGCCGCGGGCCGCTCGATCTCAGCCTGTGCTATCCCAAGAACAAGATCGGATTCCATCTGGAACTCAAACCCGCCACGTTCCAGTGATACGTTGCGATCAAGGTACGGGCTGAAGACGTAGGCCTTGATGATGTAGTTGCGTTCGCGGTCGATTTCCCCGCGACTGTCTTTTTCGTAGAACTCGTCTTCAAACTCGGGGATGTATTTGTGGATCGCAGAGCCGGAAACTTCCCTCTTATGCGCGACAAGACCGATCTTGCTCTTCTGGTTCTTCGGGGAGTAGAGCTTGAAGACCCTGACCAAAAACGTTTCTTCACTGTCAAACGCTTTCACGGTAAATGTTTTTCTTTCAATCTCGATTTCCCGGATCATTGCGGACAGCTCATTACTGACAAAATCATTCAGGCGAATGGCGCCGCTCCCGTCCTGTTCCGACAGAACGATCTCCGGACACACGTAATCCTGCGTGATGAAGTACGGGAGAAGCCGCTCGACCAGATTTCTGGCAATCGTTGGAAGTTTCTTGTCGAAAGACCGCCCTTTCTTCTTCAGGGCGCTCAAGGCCACGACTGTGCCGGTCTCTCGCTTCTCACTTACCGCCACTTTTTCACGGACAATGATGTCGTTGTTCTTGCCCATGGAAAAATTGCGGGCCTTGAATTCGCCGTTGTCCAGATAAATGCTTTTAACATGAAGATCCTCGAAGTATTTCAAACCGGTGAAACGACCAAAGCCCTTGCCGCCTTCCCCGATCTTGCGGTCGGTATAGAGCGTATCGAATGAATCGCGATGCGCGGCTGTGAACCCGATGCCGTTATCCTCGATTTCGAAGCTGCTGACTTCCGGGAGGCTGCTATCCAACTCAGCCTGTTTGCTCCGTTGCACGCGGATCAAGACTCTTCCGCCGATCCTGTTGGCCTCGTCAATTGCCTGGATGGCATTGACAATCATCTCCACGACCGGCGTGTAGACCGTGGTATTAGCCCGAATGTTTTCTACCGCTCTTTTAATGTTGACGTTGCTCATCTGGACATTTCTCCGGCGTTCCAACTCTCTTTACTGCAACTATCCGCAAGCTGCACATCCTCACCCCACGCGCGAGCGAGTGTAGCTTGTATTTTTTGCTCGAAGCGGGCGATCAGTTCGCGATTGGCTGCCACCAGCGCCTGCTCGGCTTCGATCTCGGCGACGATTTGTTGCTGGGTGGCGAGGGGCGGGAGAGGGACTGGGTATTCTTTGAAGAATCCATTGTAAAAACTCTGAACGGTAACGCCCGGCTTTATGCCATCCGCAATAATCGAATCTGACCTTGTTTTCAGAACATAGAACAGAAATTCAGCACTCATTGCGGAGCCTTTGGGCTGGAAGGCGATCAAATCTTGATTGATGCACATAGGCCGGGAAAGGAGAGCAACAGGGAACGAATGTTTTAGAATGCCAGAGCGCACAACGCAGACTACGGTGTGGGCAGGGAACAGTTTCGTTGCACTGCCTGAAACAGCGACTTTCGAGATGTGATCCTCTGTGTCAACAATAACATCCGATTTCATATCCTTTGGCGAAACCCAAGGAATATCACCAATCCAGTAGCTCGGCTCGGCCTTCGATGGTGTGCCTCCGCTTGAAGTTGAGAAATGCTCACCGAGCGGAACCAACGGCCAGTCGGGGTGGATGGGGATGTGGGGGCGGTAGTGGTCGAGGACGGTGCGGGCGCCGTTGATGACTTTCTGGTAGCCCTCGATCTCCGCCACGATCTCCTTCTGCACCTCCAGCGGCGGTAGGGGGATTTGGATTTGGGTGAGCGCGTTGCCATTGAATTGTGGTTGCCCACCACCAGTCACAAGGTTTTGCGCTTGGTCCCAATACTTTCTCGATTGAGCGAAAGACCAGTAAAACTCTGGCAAAAGGCTATCCTGTGGAAATCGGAGGCGGATCAGGTAGGACGCGAAGACTGCCTGATACTCTTCGTCGAACAGCATAGTTTTCCCGAATGTCGCACCGGTTCTCGCGACGAGAAGGTCGCCTTTCTTCAAAAGATACGGTTCAGATTCGTGAGTAAGCTTGATAAACTTTGCTTCGTCTTTCCTGATCCGCCCGTCAGGAGCAATATCAGTAATCCTGACGAATCGTACATCGCCTTTTTCCTCTGCGCTTGCAGTAAATCCGTATTCGGGTTTGCAGATGGTGCCCAGCTCGATCTGGGAAAACAGGTGATTCCTTACTGCCCCCTCCCGATACCGCTCCCCGCTCAGGTTGTAGTCCCCATTCGCCGCGATCTTTTCTTTCGCGACGATCAAGCCGCAGGTCGGCTGGAAGCCCTCACCCTGCGGCTTCGCCCCCCTCGCTTCGCTCTCCCCATCGGGGGATGGTTCTAACTGCTGGCCGCTGCGCAACGCTTGCAGGTAGGCAGCGAGTTCGGCTTGCACTTGCGGCAGGTCGTTCTTCTCAATAGCGCGGCGCTGGGCACCGAGGCCGAAGCCGTCGTTCTCTACCTTGAAGAAGGCGATGGTCTGCGCCTGCCGGGCGAGGGATTTGTCGAGAATGAGGATGGAGGTCTTTACGCCGGAATAAGGCTGGAACACGCCAGCAGGAAGCGAGATCACGGCGACGAGGCTATTTTCCACCAGCATCTTGCGCAGCTCGGTGTAGGCGCCCTGGCTCTGGAAAATGATGCCCTCCGGCACGATGATGCCGGCGCGGCCGGTGGGCGTGAGGTGCTCGGCCATGTAGTCGACAAACAGCACTTCACTGCGCTTGGCCTGAATGGAAAAGCGCTTGTGCGGTTTGATGCCGCCTTTCGGCGACATGAATGGCGGGTTGGCGAGGATGACGTCGGCAAATTCG
>JBKJSR010000143.1:0-5713 GCA_046594355.1 Bryobacter sp. | reverse complement strand
CAAGAATTATCGCGGGATGAGTTCGGGAATCGACGGACCGGGACGTGGAGTATCCTTACAGCTTCGATGGCGATACTAAAGAAGCTGGAACATTACTTTGAATTTGCGTCGCTAGGTACAAACTGGCGTACGGAAATTCTGGCTGGGGCGACGACCTTCATCACGATGGCCTACATCATCTTCGTGAACCCGTCGATCCTGGCTGAGACGGGGATGCCCTTTGGCGCGGTGACTGCAGCCACTTGTCTGAGCGCAGCATTTGGCAGCATCCTGATGGGGGCGTACGCACGCTATCCAATCGCACTGGCGCCAGGTATGGGGTTGAATGCCTACTTCACTTATGTGGTGGTGAAGGGGATGGGCGTGAAGTGGGAAGTGGCGCTGGGGGCTGTGTTCCTGTCGGGGGTCGCGTTTCTATTGTTAACGCTGACGGGATTGCGGCAGAAGATTGTCGAGGCCATGCCGGCGGAGCTGTATGCCGCGGTAGCAGTGGGGATCGGGTTGTTTATCGCCTTCATCGGACTCAAGAATGCGGGGATCGTAATTGCCGACCCGGCGACGATGGTAACGCTGGGCAACCTGCGCGCACCCAGCACCATACTTGCCCTTGCCGGGTTGCTGTTGATGGCCACACTGATGGCCTGGGGAGTACGCGCGGCGATGCTCATCGGCATCGTGGGGACCAGCGTCGTTGCGATGCTATTGGGCGTCGTCAAGTGGCAATGGCAGCCAAGCTATCTGCCGCAACTGAGCGAGGTCGCGCTGCACCTCGACCTCCGGGGAGTGCTCCAACTCGGCATCTTCGAGATCGTCTTCGTCTTTCTCTTTGTCGACCTGTTCGACAATCTCGGCACGCTGGTGGCTGTGGGCAAGAAGGCCGGTTTACTCAATAGCGACAACAAGATTCCCCGTGTGGGCAGGATACTGACTACCGATTCTCTGGCCACCATGTTTGGCTCACTCACTGGCACTTCCACAGTTGTGAGCTATATCGAAAGCGCCTCTGGCGTGGCGGCAGGCGGACGCAGCGGCGTCACGGCCATCGTCACCGGCCTGCTGTTTCTGGTGGCTCTCGTGGCCGCTCCGCTGGTTGGTATTATCCCGGCGGCAGCCACCGCTCCGGCGCTGATTCTGGTGGGGAGCCTCATGATTTCGCACGCGGCCGAAATTCGCTGGAATGATGCGGAAGAAGCGATCCCCGCATTTCTTACGATCGTCATGATCCCGCTTAGCTTCAGCATCGCCAATGGGCTCGCTTTGGGGTTTATCGCTTACACGATGTTGAAGGTCGCTCGGGGCAAGTGGAAGCAGGTGGGCTGGCTGGTGTATGTTTTAACAGCGCTATTCATCGCGCGCTTCATCTATCTGGGTAGAGGATAATCAGGTCAGATGCTGCAACTTGGTTGGCTTTGGAGCGATCCGCTGAAGGTGGGTACACCCGCTCCGCCCTTTACGCTGAAGGATCAGGATGGCAAGGAAGTAAGCTTGCTGAAACTGCGCGGAAAGAACGTCATTCTGGTGTTTTACCCGGCCGACGACACTCCTGGTTGAACGAAGCAGGTATGCGACATCCGCGACAATTGGTCTCGCGTGAAGTCGAAAAATGCCGTAGTTTACGGCATCAATCCCGGCTCGGCGGAGAGCCATAAGAAATTTATCGATAAGAACCGGCTGGAGTTTCCGTTGCTGGTTGACAGTGGTCAGGACGTCGCGCGCCTTTATAGCGCCAACGGTCTGTTTGTGAAGCGGACCGTTTATCTGATCGGCCCCGACGGCACGATTTTGTTTGGTACACGCGGGATGCCATCACCGCTCGAGATCCTTAAGCACGCCAAGTAAAGATCAGAGGACTTGTCTGGGGAAAGTGCCCGTGGCTCCGGTCGATTTCTTTGACATGGTTTCGGCGAACGCAGTCTTAACTTCTTGCGGAAACGTCGCGAGCAGCCGCTCCAGGGTTGCAGTAAGCTCTTTCACGACTTGCGGCGCTTCGGGGGCGATGTCGTAGCTCTCATTTGGATCGGCAGCCACGTCATACAACTCCGGATGCGGCAGAGGCAGATTGATTCTCCCGGCGGCGGGCGGGGGACTGTAAACCTGCGAGTTATAACGCGATACGTGAAGCTTGTAATTGCCTTTGCGGATACACTGCGCATTCCAGGCGTCGAAGTAGAGCAAGGCTTCCCGCTCGATGGAGGGCTGCCTGCCGGAAAGCATCGGCCCTATGTCGATGCCATCGAGTGGCTTAGCGGGCGGAGTAACGCCACACAATTTGGCGATTGTGGGCAACACATCCATCGTGGACGCGAGCCCGTTGCAAACCTTGCCAGCGGCGACGCGCCCTGGCAAGCGCGCGAGAAGCGGCACTCTCACGCCACCTTCGTAAGTGGAGCCCTTGCGGCCACGGAGCGGGCCGGGGCTCCCCTGGTACCAAGGTCCGTTGTCGGAGGAGAAGAGCACCAGCGTATTGCGTTCCAACTGATGCTTTTTGAGCGAAGCCAGGATCTCGCCCACGCTCCAGTCGAGTTCTTCGACCACATCACCGTAAAGGCCCTGCTTCGATTTGCCCCGGAACTTGGCGGAAGCTCCGAGCGGGATGTGCGGATAAGTGTGAGGCATATAAAGAAAGAAAGGGGACTGCCTGCTGCGCTCGATAAAGCCGGTCGCCTGATCGGTGTAGCGGGGGGTTAGCGTCTCGAGTGTTGCGGTTTGCTCGAGCGTCTCCACCTTGCCCGGAAGGCTGTGCAGCAGGACACGCGGGGCCATGTCGTTGCTGTAAGGGATGCCGTAGTATTCATCGAAGCCGCGGTTGGTTGGCAGAAACTTCTCGTGGTGCCCGAGGTGCCACTTGCCGATGCACATTGTCCTGTAGCCTTCGGGCTGCAACATTTGCGCAATCGTGGTTTCGCCGTCTGGTAAGCCAACATCGTCTTTGGGAAACAAAACGCGAGGAACGCCCACGCGAGTCGGATAGCGGCCTGTGAGCAACGCCGCACGCGAAGGAGAGCAAACCGGATTCGCGGAGAGGCACTGAGTGAAGCGGGTGCCTTCAGCCGCCAGACGGTCGAGATTGGGCGTTCGAATCTTGCTGCCGTAGCAGCCGAGATCGCCATAGCCGAGGTCATCGGCGTAGATCAGGACTACGTTGGGTCTGCGGGTTTGAGCGGCAAGACCTGCTACTGCCGCTTGACCCAGAAAGCCGCGCCGGGTCCAGTCGTTGTTTGCTTCCATGAGCTTCCGAGTATATGGCTACTTGCGCTTGCAGCTAAAGGTGCCCGTGGCTTGGCCGGCAAGTTCGAGCTTGCCTTTGATGCTTTCGCCAGTGAGTGTGCCGTCGTAGGAGATCGACCCGAGTTCGACCTTAAAGGACCAGGATGCTTTTTCGCCGACAACTTTACCAGTGATATCGGCTTCGCCAAGTTGACCGGTGTACCTGCCCGTGAGCGCGTCGCCAGTCTGCTTGAAGACAAAGGAAGGAGAGCCGCTGCCCGCGTCGGTTTGCACTTCGCAGGCCCAGGCACCGGTGAGGTCGGCGGCAAAACTCAGCGTGGAGAGGGCGAAAGTGAGAAGGAAAAACTTCATAGCTCAATGATAAAGGGCCTCCCTTGCGGGAGGCCCTTATTTTTTCTAAATCGTTTTGGCGATTAGAAGTTGTAACGGAGGCTGAGCTGCACGTTGCGTTCGTTGTTCTTGGCTGTAACCTTGCCAAAATTGGCGGCGGTGGGATTGGTTTCCACACCGCTCCAATTCGGGTGATTGATCCAATTGAAGCCTTCGATGCGGAACGTCAGTGCTTGGCGCTCTGTGATCCGAAAAGCCTTAAACAGCGCCAAATTCCAATTCTGGAAGCCAGGCTGATTGAAGCTGACGGAATTGCGATTCTGGTTAGGCAGCGTACCGTTCGCCGGCCTGGTGGCCAGCGGACTTCCACCCAAGGTCGGCTTGAAGTAGAAATTGCCATCGTCAAAGTTGTTTGCGGCAGTGCGGTTGCTGAATTGCCTGGTCTGCTCAGGTGCCCCAGCCAGGTTCCAGGTCTTGCCGTTGGGCGAGCCGATGCCGAGATAATCGTCCCCGTTCTGGATGCTGAATGGCGTGCCAGTCTGGAACTGATTCACTCCGGAGAGTTGCCAGCCACCGGCGACGGCGCGCAAAGCTTTGTTCGTATCACTGGAATTCAAGAACGGCAATTCCCAGATGAAGTTGATCACGGCGATGTGGCGGGTGTCATTCGCCGACTTGCCCCAGTTCAGCTTCTGATTGAAGGTGTCGATAAAACCATCGCGGGGGCCGGAGTTGTTATCCATCGTCTTCGAGAGTGTGTATGCGACACCGTAGCTGAAACCCTTGGTAAAGCGGCGGCTAGCTTCCACCTGCAGACCGTGGTAGGTGCTGCGGCCCGAGTGCTCAAGCATCGGGATATTGGCGAAGCCCTTGAATGGGCGAAGGAAGTTCACGTTTGCGCCGGCATTCTCCGGACGGAAGGTGGTGCCCGTCGGCAACTGATTCAAGTCGCGTTCACGCGACAGATAGTTGCCTACCGTGCCGACGTAGCCGACTTCGAGCGTGGTTGAGAAACCAATTTCACGCTGGTAGGTGGCATTCCAGTTGTAGGAACGTGGAATCTTGTACGCGCGGTCGATGGTCATGAAGAACTGCGGGAACTGCGTACGGGTTGCGCCGCCGGGTTGATCCGCAGAACCATTCGTTACGGAAGCCATCGGTTGGAAGGGCGGGTTGCCGCCAAGGAATACGCTGTCATAGACGCCAGGGCGAGACATGAATCCACCGAAACCGGCGCGAATGACCTGCTTGTTGTTCAGCGAGTACGCCAAGCCAAAACGAGGCATCACATTGAACTGATTGGGCGAAGGATAGGCGTCACCACCATCGAATAGACGGTTGAACTGCGGGTCGCTCGCTGCCGGAACACGACCGATAGCTGCCTTTGGCCATTCCTTGCCGGGGATCCGGACGCCGTTGTAGCGGTCGCCGCTGATCACGTTACCAGTTGCACGATCAAGCACCGCGGCATTTGCCGAGCTGTATGCGGCTGGATCAAAGTAGGCGATGTTACCCCAGAGCGACTTGTAGTAGCCATTGGTCCAGGTACCGCGGAACCCGAGTTCCAGCTTGAGTCGCTGGCTGACACGCCAGGAATCCTGACCGAAGAACTCAACATAGTGCCCGCGATAGGGAGTAAAACTACGAGGTCCGATTTCGGCATAGGTCGAAAACAGCCCGAGTGCCGCATTTGCCACGCCGATGCCCGATCCAGCAACGCCTCCAGGACGGACGTCATTGAACTCGAAACGTCCGTTCTGATTGTTCGTACCACCCGGCACACCCGCTACGTTGATCTGGTCAAAGTCGTTCTGACCGGAACGCTCAAGATACGCACCCATTTTGAAGGTATGGTTGCCTGCAACTTTGGTGAAGTTATTGGACAACTGATAGATCGGACCGGACGAGCTGGCCGGATACGGGCCACCGTCAATCGTTCCGACGTTGGGAATAACAACTGTAGGAATTTTGTCGTTGATTTCTTTAGGATTGTCGAAGATGTACGGATAGGTGATGTTGTTGACCGAACGCTGGTAGCGCCCAGTGCGCAGCACCCCAATCGTCACGCGGTCATTCGATGCGGCAACCAATAATTCGTTGATCATCGTCGGGCTGATCGTCCATGTGTGTCCGAGGCTCGCCGTCTTGTTCGGAC
>JBKJSR010000665.1:0-6958 GCA_046594355.1 Bryobacter sp. | reverse complement strand
GGGCAACTCTCTCGAGCCGTCGAAGGAAACTCTCCACTACGCCGTTTCCCGCGATGTAACCTGCTACGCGCTCGAATTTCGAATCTGTGGCGGGAGCTCAATCACTGCGGAGGGTGTCCATTGGGTCCACTGACGCGGCATGTCGGGCTGGGAAATAGCTCGCAGCCATCGCCGCCGCAACGATGATCACGAGGGAAGCGACAAACGTGATTGGATCGAGAGGGCTGACGCCGAACAGCAAAGAAGCGATCCAACGCGACAGACCAGCAGCAGAGGCCAGGCCGATGACGCCGCCGATGCCAGTAAGCGTCAGACCTTGGCGGACGAACAGAGCCATGATCCTTTTGGGTTCCGCGCCCAGCGCAAGGCGGATGCTTATTTCATGCTGACGCTGAGCAACGGCGTAAGAAAGGACGCTGTAGAGGCCGATGATCGCGAGCGCCAACGCCATCGATCCGGCGATGCCAAGCAGAACGAGTGCGAAGGAGGTGCGCGCCGTGGAGAGCCTGTAGACGTCGTTTAGCGTCCGCACCTTGGCCAAAGGCAAACCGGGATTTATGGCGTGGACTGCCGCAGTCACGTCCTGAAGGAGCGCTTGCGTGCCGGCACGCTCGCTTCGAATTGCGAATGTGACACCTCGCTGAACAGCAGCGGACCCTCCCGGCCCGACCGACGGTGTCACACCCGCGCGCAGATAGACTGTAGCAGGTGTGGGCCTGTGAACGCCCTCCGAGTGAACATTCTCTACCACGGCGACAACTTCGATCCAAGGGCCGTTCCTGCCTGTGTGAATCCGTTTGCCCAATGCGTTACCAGGCACGCCTCATGTCTCGCGAGCGATGTTCTCGGAAACGGCCGCGACATATCGTTGACCGAACACATCCTCCCACGTGAAATCGCGCCCAGCTACCAGTCGCGTGCCTTGGGCGGCAAGAAGACCCGGTGAGATTCTCTTGATGGCTCGGTTGGGAGGCATCTGGTCCACGGGAGTCTTGCCTTCGACAGCAACGAGCATGCCGTTGCTGTACTCCGATTCCATCGGTAGGCCAGTGGCGAAACCGGCAGCAGTCACGCCGGGAATCGCAGCAAGCCTTTCCAAAATCTCAGCCTGGATGCGGATGACCTGCTCCGGCTCCGGCGTCAGAGCCTCGGGGATGGAAATGCGGACCGTCTGAATCTGCTCGGGATGGGTGAAGCCTGGCATCACAGCTCGCAAGGCAAGGAAAGTCCGGATCACTAGCCCAGAAGCCACCAGAAGCACAAGCGCAAGCGCCACCTGAGTTACGACGAGTCCATTCTGCACTCGCAGTTGCCCTACCCCTTGTGTCGCTCCCCGGGCGTTCTGCATTCGACCAGGGTTACCGCACTTAAGCACCGCCGCCAATCCGGACAGCAAACTCAACACCAGTGAGCATGCCAGCACAAATACCAGTGCCGGCGCGTCCAGAGAGATCTCCCCGAGCCTGGGAAGACTGGCTGGCCCGAGCCTAACCAACAGCCGAAGGCCCGCGTATGCCAACACCAGCCCCAGAGCGCCGCCAAGTAGGCCCAGGGTTAGACTCTCGACCAGCAGTTCCCGTGCAATTCTTCCCCAGCCCGCACCAAGTGCCACGCGGATCGCGAACTCCTGCCGGCGGGCATGCGCACGGACAAGGACAAGGTTTACCACGTTTGCGCAAACAAGCAAAAGCACTAGTCCCAATGCGGCCATGAGAACTATCAGCGCGGTGCCCACATCCCCCACGACGTCCTTTTTTAGGGGATGCAAATTGGGTTGCACCGCGAGGTCCTTGAGCATTTTTCCCAACCGCTCGGTTTCACCCCAGGTCTTCCATACGCGGTCCGTATCTTGATTCGCCAACGCGAGCGTGACACCCGGCTTAAGTCTGGCGATGCCGCTATAGCTGAACACGTCCGGTCTGAGCTGGCTCGCGGGAAAGCGTTGCGGGAGAAACACATCGGGAGATCGATCCAAGAATCGAAAGTCCTGCGGCATCACTCCGATCACCTGGCGCGGAATGAAATCGATAACGATGATGCGACCAAGGACCTCTCTGTCGCCTCCGAATTTTCTCTGCCAGTAACCGTGACTGAGGATCGTGGTTTCTGGCGTACCTGCGGTATCGTCTTCGCTCGAGAACCATCGGCCGAGATGCGCCGGCACGCCTAGTGTGGGAAGCACTCCCTGAGTCGCGGTTACGCTCACGATCTGCTCGGGGTTTCCGATGCCGGTCGCGGTGGCTGCGCCTGAAGTCCAAACGCCGAACTTCTCAAAGGTCCGCGAGCCATCTTTGAAGGCTACATACATGCCAGGTGAGAGCTGCACGTTGTCGAAGCGCTGCCCCTGAATCACGAACGTGTTGGCCACCCCCACGAGCGCGTCCGGCTCAGGATAGGGCAAAGGGCGGATCAGCACGCCGTTCACCACACAGAAGATTGCTGTGTTAGCGCCGATGCCCAGGGCAAGCGAAAGCACAACTGCTACGCTGAATCCGGGCTTGGTCCGAATCATTCGTAACGTGTGGCGCAGGTCGCGCAGCGCACTTTCGATGAAGGTAAGTGTGTTCATACGATAAACCTCCTCAATGATCAATGTCGCGTTGCCGAGTTTCCTATGTGCCGCTGCTCGAGCCGCCGCCGGTTCCATTCCGCGTTCGATGTACTCTTTGGCGGTTAGGTCCAGGTAAAGTTCGAACTCCTCGCGTTGCTCGAGATCCGCTTCTTCGCGGCGGAAGAATCGGTGCCAGTTCATCCCTGCTTCTCCGCGATCGGATTCAAAATGCGGCCAATAGCGCGTACCAGTTCTTCCCAGCGGGATGTCTGGGCGACAAGCTGCTTCTTGCCCTCTGGCGTCAGCCTGTAATATTTGGCTTTGCGATTGTTCTCCGACGTCCCCCAGAACGACGCGACCCAACCTCGATTCTGTAGACGGTGCAATGCCGGGTAGAGCGAACCGTGCTCGACCTGAAGAACCTCATCGGAGCCCCGCTCGATGGAGTGGGCGATGGTCTGTCCATGAGCGGGGCTTAGCACGAGCGTCTGGAGAATCAGCATGTCCAGGGTTCCCGGAACCATCTCGGACTGGAGTGGGGATTGGCGTCTTGGCATATTCTCCTGTCGATGATCTTCTAGTGTAGACGTACTTATAATACGCTCTTCTTCGGGAAAAGTTTACTGTTTTTATCAAGATAATCAATAGAAGGGATGGAGAGTTCGAAGGGCGTCATCGGGTGCCGCAGATGTCCGAAAGTAACGGCTAGTGGCGAACGGAGACCGCGAACTGGAACCGGGCAGGATTTCGTACCAGGGGCAGGGCTGCAAAACCGCTCATCGGGGCAACTTTCTCCGGCGGTCGAAGGAAACTCTACACTACGCCGTTGATCGTGATTTAACAAAACTCGCACCCGATCTGGGAACCTTAGAGTATAGGAATGCGTATCCTCAGCATGAATCCGCATTGCATTAGCAAGAGGCATGGCTGGTGGGCGACGTTAGCCATTGCCTGGGTCCTTGCGGCTGGAATCTGCTCGCCTCAATCGTTGGCGATCACGGGTAGCGTCGCCTACCCAGGTGGATCGGCTGCGCCCGTCCGTCGGGCAACGGTTCTGACAAAAGATGGGCGAATCGTGGCGGTTGGCATTCAAGTTCAGATTCCACCTGGATACGACGTGATTCGGTGCGAGGGCTGTGCCATCGTCGCGGGGTTTTGGAATAGCCATGTCCATTTCACGGAACCCAAGTGGGATAACGCCGACAAACAACCGGCGCAGAAGCTGAGCGGCCAACTGGGATCCATGTTGACCCGGTCGGGCTTCACCACTGTCGTCGATACAGGCTCGCTTCTCGCCAACACGATCGCGCTTCGGCGGCGAATCGATTCTGGAAACGTGCTTGGGCCGCGGATTCTGACGGCAGGAGTACCTATTTATCCACCGGACGGCATTCCCTACTACGTGAAGAACACGTCGCCTCCCGAACTGCTCCGGCAGTTGACCCCGCCGAAGGATGCCCGCGAGGTAGTGGCGGCCGTCGAATCGAACCTTCGCGAAGGTGCCGACATTATCAAGTTGTTCACGGGATCATGGGTTTCGCACGAGAAGGTCTTGCCGATGCCTGAACCGATCGCCACCGCAGCTGTGAAAGCGGCGCACCGGAGGGGACGGCTGGTTTTTACTCATTCCTCGAACTTAGCGGGGACACAGGTTGCGATTGTGAGTCATGTGGATGTTCTTGCCCATGCGCCGGAGGACACTCGCGGCATTGAAGACGCGCTTCTGAAGAGAGCTGTGGCCCAACGGATGACGATGATTCCGACCTTGAAGCTGTTTAGCGGAAACGACAATATCGCGGACATTCGCCGCATCGTCCGGAGATTTCACGAACTCGGAGGCAGCCTGGTCTTCGGCACCGACACGGGCTACTTGACCGACTATGATGTCGCCGAGGAGTTCGGGCAGCTAACCAAGGCCAGCTTCACTTGGGCCGATATCCTGCGAATGCTTACCGAGAATCCGGCACGCTTGTTCAAGGAACAGAACAGAAGAGGCCGGATAGCGCCCGGAATGATCGCCGACCTTACGGTCCTCGACCCCGCAACCGACCCATCCGCCCTTTCTCGGGTTCGATACACGATCAGAAACGGGCGTCCCGTCTACGCGTCCCGCTAACGCCTCAGCTTGCGACTCGTCAGATTCAAAACGGCTTTCATTCCGGCCTGAGGGCCGAAAACCCGCGACTTGTCGCGAAGGAGACCGCGAACTGGAACCGGGCAGGATTTCGTACTAGGGGCAGGGATGCGTAACGGCGGTCTTTGGTCCTGAGCCTGGGACGGTCCCGGTCTTCTGCCAACTACGCCGTTACTCGTGGGTGATCCGTTTGGCCCGCGACAACAGGATTGGAATGACTCGTGGTCCAAGCCGTGGGCGTACACTGAAAACATGAAGTTTCGCATTGTGCTGGAGTTCGACGCAGATACCGATAGTTACTCGGCGATCTGCCCGGAGTTGCCCGGATGCGCTTCGGCTGGCGTTACCGAAGAAGAGGCCAGAGCGAACATCGAAGATGCGATCCGGCTCTACCTCGCGCCTACCGAGATTTTATTGCCTGAAAGAGCCAAGCTGGTCGAGGTCACGATTGGGTGAGCGAGGCACGCCACGCCTGACAGCCGATGAAGTGGCCAGAGTCTTAAGACAGCATGATTTTGCGTTGGTTGGCCAGTCTGGAAGCCACCAGAAGTGGCGAAACGTCTCTACCGGGAAACAGGTGATCGTAGCGTATCATCGTGGCCGGACGCTACCGCTCGGAACCATGAGGTCGATCCTTGAGGGAAGCGGAATTCCTCATTCTGAATGGCCTGACTAGACGTCCATGTCCCATGGGCTCCAACGACGAATTCGTCCAGTGCAAATCGCTTGCTCGCGAGGCCGATTGAGGCATTTGCGAAGGCACAAATATTTCTTTACGCCTCATGTTTATCGGGCTCGTAGCACTCCAGAAGCGACGCCTGACCTCCACCGTCAGTTGATGCCAACGGAGAGGAACCGTTCGGACTAGATTGTGCTGGTAGGGCCATCTTGAGCATTCGACAATCTGAATCACGGTAAAAGGCCAACAGCGGGTCTTTGGGCCGGATCTCCTGCCGTGTCGCACAGCGTTCCCATAAGTGGCACTCGCCGAGCTGCCGTCCCAGCCGTCAGGTATCCGCACCAAATAGCTTGCAAAGTTCTATGCCAAATCTGTTGCCAACTCACATCTTGGCTTAAACTTCTAATTGAGATGAAGTCTCTTTTAATTGCCATCCTCTGTTTCGGGTTATTGCAAGCGGAATCTCGAGTCGATCCGAAAGAAGAAGCTCTTGTCTCGAAACGCCGCAATTACTGGGCTTTCCAGCCGCCCGTCCGCATCGCAATCCCGCCCGGCAAAAATCCAGTCGATCAGCTCGAGCCCGCCAAGCGCTCCCCCCTCGAAAAAGGCAGTCTGCTCCGCCGCCTCACTCTCGATGTTACTGGCCTGCCGCCTACTCCTGTCGAGCTCGAAGCTTTCCTGAAAGACACTAGTCCCGGCACCACCCAGCGCCTCATCGACCGTCTCATGGCCAGCCCCCGCTACGGCGAGCGCCTCGGTCAGAAATGGCTCGACGTCGTCCGCTATGCCGACACCAACGGCTTCGAGCTCGACGCCGAACGCCCGCACTCCTGGCGCTACCGCGACTACGTCATCCGCGCCTTCAACACAAATAAGCCTTACAACCAGTTTCTGCGCGAACAATTGGCAGGCGACGAACTCTACCCCGGCAACGCAGAAGCTCTCATCGCCACTGGCTTCCTCCGCGCCGGGCCACGCCACGTTGTCGGTGGCAACCAGGATGAAGAGCAAAACCGCCAGGAAGATCTGATCGAAATGACCCACGTCATCTCCACCGGCCTCATGGGGATGACGCTCGGCTGTGCGCGCTGCCACAATCACAAATTCGACCCCATCCTGCAAACCGATTATTACCGTCTCCAGGCCATCCTCGCCGCCACTGAATTCCGCGAAGTACAACTCGCCGACGGCGACCAGATGCTTGCCGCAGAAGCGCGTCAAGCCAGACACGACGACCTCATCAAACCCATCCAGGCTCAGATCAAGGAGATCGAAAAGCCCTTTCGCGCACAGTTCCGCGCCGACAAACTAAAGACCCTCGAACCCCAATTCCGCGCTGTCTTCGAACTCCCCAAAGACAAGCTCACCGAAGAGCAGAAGCGCATGCACAAAGAGGCGGAGCGCCAACTCTCTCCCACTTGGGATGAGGTCGTCGCGCTGCTTCCGCCCGATGTTAAAGCAAAGCGCGCCGCCTTGCGCCAGCGCATGCACGCCATCAATCTCGATGAGCCCGACCCCGCCGAACACGCCTACTCCGTCTTTACCGTCGACCAGGCGGTTATCACCCACGTGCTCAAAGTAGGCGATCCCAAAT
>JBKJSR010000584.1:0-3903 GCA_046594355.1 Bryobacter sp. | reverse complement strand
AATTGAACCAAGCTTCTACCCACCGCGAGGACTACGCCCGCAGTCCATTCTCTTATAAATGGACTGCGCCAAGGCGAAGGAACAATCTGCATATTTCATTCCCTTTCCCTACCCGGCACCCGCTCATCCTTAGAATTCAGTCGAAACCTAAGTACCCTTCCTTTCCATCCGAAAATTGTATAGAATCAGGCAAATAGCTATGCTCGGCCAACTCCGCCCCGTCATCATCGCCTTCTCGCTCGCCATCCTGCCAGCAGCCGCGTTCCAAAACTCAGACCCCGGATGCCCGCGTTACCCATCCGCAATCCGCACCGAACAACTCGACATCCTCGACCTCGACCGCGCTTTCCAGCAATTCGCCTCGCGAGCCCGCAAGTCGCAAGTCGGCGCAAAGCTTTCTGCCACTACTTACACCAACTTCATCGATCAGCGACTCTTTTACAAAATGGCCGCCGACAAAGTCACTCCCGCTCCCCGCACCACCGACGTCGAATTCCTCCGCCGCGCCTACATCGATCTCACCGGTCGCATTCCCACTCCAGAAGCCGCTCAGGCCTTCTTCGATTCCACCGAGCCCGACAAGCGCGCCAAGCTCATCGACCAGCTCCTCGCCTCTCCGGCTTACACCGATCAGCTCACCACCTTCTGGGCCAACAAATTCAAAGTCACCCGCTCTCATGAATCGATCGGCACCTTGGGCCGCAACACCTTCTACGAGTTCCTCCGCAAATCCATCGCCGACGACCGTCCCTACGATTCCTTCGCCCGCGAACTCCTCAGTGCCGCCGGCGAAGTCGACTCCGTCCCCGGCACCCAGTTCTTCGCCCGCTGGATGGATGTCAACGGACCCGTTCAGGATTCCTGGGACGACATCACCGATAAGATCACCACTACTTTCCTCGGTTACAAAACCGAATGCATCTCCTGCCACAACGGACGCGCCCACCTGGAGAAGATCAATCTCTTCCTCACCAAACGCACCCGCTCCCAGTTCTGGCAGATGTCGGCCTGGCTCAGCCGCATGCAGTTCGTTCGCTGGTCGGACGATAACATCGGCTTCCGCCCCCGCGTGATCATCAACGACCGTACTTATGGCACTTACACCGGTTCCGTCTCGGCCACCAACCCCGGCAATCGGCCCATCCGCATCAACGCCATCACCGAGCCCGTATATCTCACCACCGGCGACAAGCCGCAGAATGGCAATTGGCGCCAGGAATTCGGCCGCCTCATCACCGCGGATAGACAGTTCGCCCGCGCTACCGTCAATCACATCTGGGCCAACCTCTTCAGCCATGGCATCGTCGATCCTCCCGAAGCCTGGGATTTCGAACGCACCAATCCCAACTCGCCTCCGCCCGGCGACTGGCCCCTCCAGAACTCTCATCCCGAGTTACTCGAAGAACTCGCCGATTACTTCATCGCCAATAACTTCCAGTTTCGGCCGCTCCTCCGTCAAATACTGAACTCAGACGCTTACCAGCTTTCCAGTACCTACCAGGGTGCCTGGCAGCCCGCTTATGTAAAGTACTTCGCCCGCCACGAGGCCCGCCGTCTCAGCGCGGAAGAGCTTTACGATTCCCTCACCACCGCCACCCGCACCGAACAACCCATGCAGGTCGCCGGCATCGATCGTGTGCTCTGGTACGCCAATCAGCTCCCCGATCCCAACGAGCCCGCAACCGACTTCCGCATCGTCGACTTCATGAACAACCTCGGTCGCGGCAACTGGATCACCATCGACCGTTCCTCGGAACCAACCATCCTCGGCCTCCTCTATTCGATGAACGACAGTCAAAACGTCAATCGCACCTTGGGCAACTCGAGCGCCGCCGTCTCCAGCCGCAGCCGCATCTTCGAGGTCGACTCCTCAAGCCCCACCGACGAAGAAGCCATCCGCCGCCTCTTCCTCGCCACTCTCTCCCGCTACCCCTCGGACCCCGAACTCGCCACCGCCCTCAAATACCGCAACGGCCCCCGCGCCCAGTGGCTCAGCGATCTACAGTGGGCCATGGTCAATAAACTCGACTTCATCTTCAATCGATAAGACAGCCCACATGAACTTCATTCACAAAACCTGTTCCGGCCACTTGCCTTACACGCGCCGACATTTCCTCTTCGGTGCCGCCGGCACCAGCCTGCTCGGGGCTCATTCCGATGCCGAAGTGAGCGTCCGGCGCAACGCGGCCATTCGCAACACCGCCCGTACCTGCATCTTCATCAACCTCAACGGCGCGGCAAGCCAGCTCGATACCTTCGATCCCAAAGACGCCGCCTGGAACCCCCGCGATGCCGATATCCGCGATTACTCCGGTGGCCTCCGCCTCTCGCGCCGTTTCTTCCCCAGGTTATCTGCACTTACTAACGACTTACTCGTACTCCGTAGCTGTTCCTCCTGGGAAGCCGCCCACGAGCGCGGTCAGTTCTACATGCAGACCGCCCACTCCCAGAACCCCGCACTCGCCGGCGAGACGCCTCATATCGGAGCCGTCATCGGACGGGAGAAGGGAAGTCCTACCAGCCTCCTTCCCTTCTCCCGTCCGATGACGGCTCCCATGTGGGGTGTTTCGCCAGCGAGGGCGGGGTTCTGGGAGTGGGCGGTCTGCATGTAGAACTGACCGCGCTCATGGGCGGCTTCCCAGCCAGCGGCGGAGCGGACGACGAGCAGATCGTTGAAGTGACGGGTGAGCTTTGGGAGATAGCGATTGGAAATGGTGAATGGGCCGGACTGGCGGAGATCGACGTCGCGCGGATTCCAGGGGCCGTCCTTTGGATCAAAGGTATCGAGATGGCTGGGACCACCGTTGAGATTGAAGAAAACGACAGCGCGGGCGGTGTTGCGCGTGGCGGCGCCACGGCCGGCGATTTCTTCGGCTTTGAGGAGTGACGCGCCGGCGGAGGCGCCGAAGAGGAAGTGGCGGCGGGTGAAGGGGAGGTGGCCGGCGCAGTTGGGACGTGGGTTGGTTGGCATCGGCATCCTCCTAATAATTGAACGTGAAATCGAGTTTGTTGAGGAGCGCCCATTGGAGGTCGCTGAGCCACTGGGCGCGGGGGCCGGAGCGGTAGTTGAGCACGGCGTCGGTTTCGGCGTCGGAAGGGTATCGGGTGAGCGTGGCGAGGTACATGCGGCGGATGGCGTCTTCGTCGGGGATGGGCATGGCGTCGATGCGGAGGACCTGGTTTCGGCTGGAAATTGCCGCGG
The DNA here is from genome assembly GCA_046594355.1 of Bryobacter sp. GTDB lineage: Bacteria > Acidobacteriota > Terriglobia > Bryobacterales > Bryobacteraceae > Bryobacter. The sequence goes on along the minus strand of JBKJSR010000584.1, from coordinate 701 downwards.
TGCTGTTGCCCATGGAACGTTGGACGACCTGGGCTTCGTTCATGCTGAAGAGGAGGCCGAGGATGGTTGGCTCTTCGGAGCGATCGATGGTGGTCCAGTTGCCGCGGCCGGCCTGATTGAGGAAGTCGACGACGCGGAAATCAGTGGAGGGTTCGGCGGCGTCGGGGAGTTGATTGGCGTATTGGAGCTGCTTGGCAAGGCCGACGATGGTCATCGGTTGTTCGGTACGAGTGGCGACGGAAAGGGTATCGTAGAGCTCTTCGGCGGAGAGGCGGCGGGCTTCAAAGCGAGCGAAGTAGCGAACGTAGGCCGGCTGCCATTCGCCGTCGTATTTGCTGCTGAGTTGATAGGCGTCGCTGGAGACAATTTGGCGGATGAGAGGCTTCAACTGGAAGTTATTGGTGATGAAGAAGTCGGCGAGATCCTCGATTAACTGGGGGTGGGCGTTTTGTGAAGGCCAGCCATCTGGGGGCGGAGTGTTGGGATCGGTACGGGAGAAGTCCCAGGCTTCGGGGGGATCGACAATTCCGTGGCCGAAGAAGTTGGCCCAGAGATGGTTGACGGTGGCGCGGGCGAACTGTTTGTCTCCGGTGATGATGCGGCCGAGGTCTTGCCGCCAGTTGTCGCCTCGGGGTTTGGCCTGGTTGAGGATGAACTCGGGCTCGACGACGGCGTTGGAGCGGGTGGGACGGTTGCCTGGA